>WRCO01000010.1 GCA_009783855.1 Alphaproteobacteria bacterium | reverse complement strand
TGCGCCGCTTGTACAAGGGCGCCGGACCGGGTCGTTGAACGTGAACGTTGATGGTACGATTTATCACGTGCGATAAAAACCCGCCCCGCAAGCGGGGCAGGTTGGCACGCGTGCAAGCCACCAATCTATTTATTCCGGTCCAATATCCCCGACAGCGTTGCGTAATTGTCGCCGCGCATGCGGGACAGCAATATGTCTATCTTGTCCTGTTTTATGCCAAGGTTTGAAAGCACCTGTTCCCCAAGCATAAACGATGATTCGATTGTTTCGGGTAATGCCAATTTCGCACCTTCCTTTTGCATTATTGATGCTTCTTCCAAAGTGCGCGCGCGCGCGAATATCCGGACGCCTTTTGCAACTTGCTTTATCGTGCGGATTGTGCTTTTCGCGATATAGGCGTTATCAAGCGCGACAACAACCGCGCGCGTCCGCCGCGGGGCAAGACCGATTTCGGAAAGCACCGCCGCCTTGGTCGAATCGCCATAGAACACGTTAAACCCTTCGTTCCGGCCGCGAACAACCGCGTCTACATTCATATCAATCGCCGCGTACGGAATGTTTTGCGATTCCATCATCTTTGCAATCGTCTGGCCCACGCGGCCGAATCCGCAAATTATTACTTCGGGTTTCTGGTCGATGTATATGTTAACCTTTCGTGCGCGTGTGCCCGATACAAGTCGGCCGGATTCATAAAGCCGGTCGTATACGGCAATCAGTATGGGCGACAATATCATCGACATGATTATAACCGCCATAAGGATTTCGGAATGTGCGAAGGGTATCGCCTCGATACCGTTCTGTTTCATCATTTGTAATATCAAAAGGCCGAATTCCCCGCCCTGGGCAAGTATCAACGCGATAAGGAATGCTTCGCGGTTTTGAACTTTGCGCACCCGCGCCACGATATATATTGCAAAGAATTTTATGGATATCAACGCAACCGTGCCAAGGATTATCACCCACCAATTATTCGCAAGCATCGGAATGTCAAGCCCCATGCCAAGCGCGATGAAAAAGAACGAAAGGAACAATATGCGGTACGGCGCGATGTCCGACCTTACCTGGTGCCGGTATAGTGTTTCGCTCATCAACATACCGCCAAGGAACGCGCCGATTGCCGGAGGCAGGCCGATGAATTCCATCACCACAACCCAAAGGATGATGTTAAGGAAAATCGCGATAAGGAACGCTTCGCGTGATTTAAGCCTTAATATATGCTGCATCAGCGGCTGTAATACAAGGCGTCCGATGACCATAACGCCGATTATCAATCCGACGGACATTACGAATATATCGATGACTTCCGCGCCAAGGTTAAAGTTGCGGCCTGCGAAAATCGGAACCATCGCGATAAGCGGTATCGCAAGAAGGTCTTGGAACAACAGGATTGAAAAACTCTGCCGGCCAAGGCTTGTCTGTAATTCGTTACGTTCGGCAAGCATATCCAAATCGTTCGACGACGACGACATCGAAAGCAAAAGGCAAGCCATTGCGACGGGAAGGACTCCCCAAGGCGTAAGGCCGTACAATATCGGAAACAGCATTGACGCGACGACCAATACCTGTGCCGCGCCGAATCCGAAAATCGTACTGCGCATTTGCCAAAGCCGCCGGGTGTTCAGTTCCAACCCCATGCTGAACCATAAAAATATTATCCCAAGTTCGCCAAGGAAGGACCAGGTTTCGGTAAGCTCCCAAAGGCCAAGACCATACGGCCCCGTCGCGATTCCCGCGAACAGAAACGCAATCAAAGTGCCGACGCGCGCCACGCGCAAAAGATACACAAGCGCAAACGCAATGCCAAGGATGATAAGGATGGATGAATTCATGGACGGGTCCTTTTATCGGTATTCGGATACGGTGTTCGGGGTTTGTTTTTGGTCGCAACCAGTCCCGAATACCGGTTTGCATTATATCATATTTGCGGCGGCGATTTCGGCAAATTTTTCGGGGGTTAATTCTTCGGCGCGTTCCGTGCCGGAAAGACCAAACGCGGACCAGTCGACGCCAGGCATGATTCCGCGAATCATCTTTCTGCGCTGGCCGAATAATTTGGCGGTAAGGGCCTCGGTATCCGGTATCCGGTATCCGGATACGGTATCCGGGTTTTTGGGAATTATTTGCACCACTGAACTTTGCACTTTCGGTTTTGGGACGAATGCCGTATTCGGAACGTCGAACAGGATTTTCGCATCCGCAACAAGCGCCGTCAAAACGGCAAGGCGGCCGTATTGTTTATCGCCGACCCGTGCGATAATTCGTTCGGCGACTTCGCGTTGGAACATCAGGGTCATAGACGTAAGGCCTATGGCGTGAGGCGTAAGGCGTGAATTGGCCATGATATGAAGCCATCGGATTAATAATTCCGTTCCAACGTTATAGGGAAGGTTGGAACATATCGCATACCCCCCGCCCGCCGCCGTTCCGGCGGCACCCGCCCCCCAAGGGGGGCGGAAAAAATCAATCTTTAACGCATCACCGAATATGATTTCCAGTCGGCCGGCCGCGGCACGCTCTATTTCGCGAAGGATTGGTTCGGCCGTGCGGTCTTTTTCAATCGTGATGACGCGCGCGGCGCCGGCGGCAAGAAGCGCGCGGGTAAGGCCGCCGGGGCCGGGGCCGACTTCGACAACGGTTGAATTTTCAATATTCGGAACCGCGCGCGCGATTTTCCCGGTTAAATTCAAATCAAATAAAAAATTCTGACCGAATTGCTTTTTGGGTTCAAGATTTGCGGCGCGCATCATTTCCGACACAGGCGGAAGAGAGTTTAGAGTTAAGAGTTCAGAGTTCGGATTCATATAGTTTTACGCCCGCTGAACGCAATGGATAAAGTCCCGTCGTCGATATAGTCCAAATCGCCGCCAAGCGGCACACCGGACGCAAGTTCGGTAAATTTCAAATCACAAATTTCAAATCTCAGATTATTCATAATAAAATGCTGGGTCGTTTTGCCTTCGACCGTGTTGGGCAGTGCGAAAATGATTTCGGTTATGTTTTCGTCTTTGACGCGCGCGGACAGATTGTCAATATTCAAATCATCCGGCGTTGTGCCCATAGCGGCGGAAAGCAGGCCGCCGACAATATGATACCGGCCGCGGAATACCCCCGATTTTTCCAATGTCCAGACATCGCCCAAATCGCGCACAAGACACAGTTGGCCGTTGGCGCGCGATGCGTTGTTGCAGAATTCGCATCGGTATCCGGATACCGTATCCGAATACCGGATGTCGTTATCTGTCAAGCACCCGCAAATAGAGCATGGTTTTATATTTTCTGCAGTCTCGATAAGCGCGGCGGCAAGCGCGGCCGATTTCCCGGTCTTGTCTTGTAACAGGGCAAGTGTAATACGTTGAGCAGCCCGCCCGCCAACACGCGGCAGCTTTGCAAATTGCTTGATAAGTTTTTCTATTTTGGTATTCATCTGAAAACAAAACACTCGAAATTTTGTGCGCGGAATTTACGGCATGCGTTATTCGCAGCGCTTTCCGAAAGGCCGTGCGCACGGACGCGGTGCAGGCCGCCGGCCTGTTCTATGGTTGGCGACAGGCCCGTGATTCTTCGCACGTGGCCGGCCTGGGTCTCTGCGGCGGCGCGGCTTCCGAATGCGCCGAATTGGACCCCTGTACCGCCGCTTGCCGGTCTTGCGGCGGGCGTAGGGGTGGCGGCACGCGCCGCGGCCGGCACAGGCGTTGTCGGCGGCGCCGGCGTTATCGGCCGCGGTTCCGGATTTGCACCATTAACCCCGAATCCATGGTCAAGCAATCGCCGCGTGACATTCGCGCGGACATCCCGGTTGGGCGACCCCAAAACCACGGCGACAATATTCCGCCCGTCCCTTTGCGCCGTCGCGACAAGACAAAACCGCGCCGCGTTCGTAAAGCCCGTCTTCATCCCGTTCGCGCCAGGATATGACGCCAAAAGCCGGTTGCCGTTGGTAAACGTACGGCCGCCGTATGTCCAGCTTCGTATACCGAAAAAATGCCAATATTGGGGAAAATGCTGGTGTATCGCGATGGCAAGCAACGCGATATCCCGCGCGGACGACAGATGGTCGTCGTCGGGAAGGCCGGATGCGTTTTCAAAGTTGGTCTGGGTAAGGCCAATCTGTCGCGCGACGTCCGTCATCATTGATGCGAACGTAGCCTCGCGCCCGCCGCGAAGGTTTTCCGCCAAAGCCCGCGCGACGTCGTTCGCGCTGTGCACCGCGACCGCTTTTATCGCATCTTCGACCGATATTTTGGCCCCGGCCGCAAGTCCAAGTTTCACAGGAGGCGCCGCCGCCGCAGTCCGCGAAACTATAATCTGGTCGTTAAGGCGGATGCGTTCGTTATAAAGCGCGTCGAACGTAAGGTACAGGGTCATCAATTTAGTAAGGCTTGCCGGGTAATTAAGGTCTTCGGCGCGGTGGGAAAACAGAACCTGACCCGTGTCCATATCCGCGACAATCGCAGCGCGATATTCCGACGAATATATGGCAAAGGGCACAAGGCATAGGGCAAAAAAGACGACCAATTTTCGCATGGCAATAATGTACTGAAAAATGGGTGCATATGTAAAGGATAAAAAAGTTGCAAACCGGCGTTTTGACATTATAATGGGCGAACTATAAACAAGGGGATTGCTATGTTCAAAAAAGAAAAAATCAAAGATTTACACTATCATATCGAAGGTGCGCTGGCCGCGGCGGATGTTCAGGCGGCGGCGGATGAAATATTGAAAAAACACGGCGCAAAGGCGAAGATTCCGGGATTCCGTCCGGGCAAGGCGCCGATTGCCACACTGCGCCAGAAATTCGGCGACGCGGCATGGAGCGAGGCCGTCGACAACCTTATGAACAATGCCATGGACGCGTACGCCAAAGAAAAAAAGATACGCCTTGCCGCGGCGCCAAAGGCCGATATTACGAAATTCGCGGTCGGCCAGGACATAGAATACTCGGTCGAATTCGACATACTTCCGGCTTTGCCGAAAATTGATTTGACCGGATTTACGCTTACCAAAAAAGTCGCCGAAGTGCCGGAGTCCGAAATTGACAAGGCGCTTGAAAACCTTCGCAAAAGCCGGTCGACGGCTGAAAAACAAGACGAAAAATACGCCGCGCAAAACGGCGACGTTGTCGTCATTGATTTCAAAGGATTTTTGGGCGACGAAGCGTTCGACGGCGGGACCGCGAAAAAGCACCGCCTTGTGCTTGGCAGCAAGTCCTTTGTCCCCGGGTTCGAAGAAAAAATCATCGGCAAAAAAATAAATGACAAGTTTGATATCGAAGTCACGTTCCCCGCCGATTACCATGCGGAAAATTTGGCCGGGAAAAAGACCCGGTTCGAAATTCTGATACATGAAATTCGCAAACACTTGCTTCCCGAAATGAACGACGCGCTTGCGAAAGAGATGGGACAGGAATCCGTCGCCGCATTAAAAGAGCATGTCAAAAAAATTATCGCCGAACAATACGACGACGCGGCAAAGCGCGAAATGCGGACGGAACTTTTGGATATTCTGCACGACAAGACAAAGCTGGACATACCGGAATCGTTGGTGGTTCAGGAATTCGACATGGCGAAATCCGAAGCGGAAAGAAACGGCAAAGTTTTCGATGAAAAGCACGAACGAAAGGACGCCGAACGCCGTGTGAAGCTTGGCCTTATACTTGCGGAATGGGGGTCGGAAAACAAAGTCACCGTCGGGAACGAAGACCTTCAAAAGGCGATTTGGCAAGAGGCGTCGCGGTATCCCGACCCGAACCAGGTGTTTGATTTTTACAATAAAAATCCGAACGCGGTGTCAATGGTCCGCGGAATGATTTTCGAACACAAGGCGCTTGACGCGATGATTGCGGAAACAAAAGTAAAAGAAAAAACTGTAAAACCGGAAGAATTGTTCAAACAGGCGGAGCATGGATAATAGAGCATAGATAACAGGAGGATGCCAGATGACAGAAACAAAACGCATAAAACCGATTAATGATAAATCTATGCTCTATGCCCTATGCTCTATGCTCTTGATTATCGCCGTTGACCAAATCACAAAGGGGTATTTCCTTTACCTGTTGACCGGCGGAATTCCGCTTTACGGGCGGGCGTTCGACATTGTGCCGTTTCCGTTTCTGATGTCCCGCGTGACAAGCTTTTTTAACTTTGTCTTCACGTGGAATCCGGGCACTTCGTTTTCATTATTCCGAAATCTGGGCGAAGCGGCGCCGCTTGCATTAATCGTCATCACCGGCGTGATTATCGGATTTTTCGCGCATATGCTGTACAAATCAAAAGACCGGTGGGAGCGGGTCGCGCTTACGTTAATAGTCGGCGGCGCGCTTGGGAATCTTGTCGACCGCATCCGGTTCGGCGCGGTTGTTGATTTCCTTGACTTTCATTACGCCGGATGGCATTGGCCCGCGTTTAATTTCGCCGATATTTGCATTACGGCCGGCGTTATGGTATTCATTGCGCATTGGATATTTAGGAAAAAATAAAACCTTTGTTTTTCCTTTGGTTTATGATAAAATATCATGAACTTGGAAAGGAAATTTTCATGAAGAAATTATTGCTTGTCTGTTTTGGACTTATTGCGACCCCGGTTGTGGCCGAGATGGTGCCGGCGTGGTACGTCGAACAATTGATTGCGGAAGAACTTGCCGCGCGCGAAGCCGAACTGCAACAGCAAGCCGCCCAAACGCACGCCGCCCCTGTTATTCAGCCGATGCCGCCCGCGCATATTGTGAACCCGCGCGCCGCCGCGACCCGTACTCCCCCGACCCGCGCAGGTGCCGCAATGGGCACCGATGGCGGACGTAATCTTGCGCCGTCGCGCGCCGTGCCCGCCCGCACCGCGGTCGTGCCCGTCGGCGGTCAACCGAATGTCGGCCAACCCGGCGTAAGTCGCGCACGCGTCGCAACCGCTCCGACCGCAACAGCCGTTGCCACCCGCTCTGCGGTTGCTCCCACGGTCGCGTCACCCGGAGTCGCCGCCGTGCCCGTCACCGCATCCGCGCCCCTTGGCGCCGTAGCCGCGGCCGCCACGCCCGCGCGCGCCGCCGTCGGCACCTCGAATCCGCTGTTTATTTCAAGCGATGTCGCAACACGCGCGGCGTTGCCGCCCATATCGCGTACGGCCGTCGCACGGTCGTCGACTCCGTTTGATGCCGCGACCCCCGCGGCCCAGCCGTCATCCGTGACAATGGAAGAAATCGCCCATTTGACCGAATTTTGCAAAGCGCGGTATGCCGCGTGTATGGACGGGTTCTGTGCGGTTGTCGACGACAACCAGGGCCGCTGCGCATGCAGCGCCGGCGTCCAAAGATACCAACAGACCGAAGAAGCGTTGCGACAGGTTACGGACGAATTACAGAATATCGCGATAAGCATACAATACCTTGGCCTTACGCGGGACGAAGTCGTCGCGTTGTTCACCGCGACCGAAGCGGAACAGGCGATGCAACAGACGACCGACACGACCCAGCTTCGCGCGGATTTGGACCGGATTCAGCGCATGGTGCTTGACGTGCGGGTCGACGGCGGAGTGACCGGCGGCGATGGCGGCATGCTGTTTGATTTCAATTCGCTTGCGTTTGATTTTTCCGGCGGGTTTAATTTCGACACGCTGTTTACGGGCGGCAATCAATCCATGGTTCGCCAACGCGGCGAAGATTTGTTCCGAAGCGCGGGCACAAGATGCCGCGCCGTGCTTGACGAATGCCGGGCCCAGGGTGTTGACATCCGGCTTATCACCGGGCATTACGATATGGAAATCGACCGCGATTGCGTTCAGTATGAACGCGCGCTTGTCGATGCGAACACCAATATGCGCCGGACGGTTTTGAATGCCCAGAACGTGCTTCGCAATGCGCGTTTGCAAGTCAACCGGAATCATAATCAATTCGACACGCGCGGATGTATCAACGCGCTTGACGCGTGTATGCAGAATGAATTCGTATGCGGTCAGGATTATCGAAACTGCCTTGACCCCACCGGCCGGTTTATTGTGAATGGCGAGCTTGTCCTTGGGTCACGTCCTGGTAGTCCACAGGCCGCACTCACAACACTCACAGACTTATCCACCGCCGGCGTATATAGGTCATGGTGGTTTGGCACCACCGGTGGTACTCGAACCCTCAACCCGTGGAGTTCCACCGGCACCTCAGCCAGCACTTTAAACGCCTTGATTGGGACGGTACCTGGCAGCATCCCGTCGAACAATGTATTTGCCGCCACTACGACTTCAAGCGAGATGCTTATCTTTCTGTTGAATAGAATCGGTGTCGTTGACCAACATGGTCGTGCCCATGGTATGTGCGCAAGCGTATTCAACCGTTGCCAGAATGTTACAAGGACTGATAGGGGCATATATAACACGCGCAATCTTGTTGTTATGGAATACCTGTCGCGCACATTTATGAATATAAAGGCGCAGCAGGACCTTGTCCTTTCCAGTTTTGCCGAAACTTGTTCCCAAGATGTGCGTATGTGCCTTTCCCGAAACAATGTCACGGGCTTTGGCGATACAACAAATACTCTTCGTATGACGACAAGGGATGCATGTCGGTCTTTGGCAACGACCTGTCACAGTGTTGTAGCAAATCTAACAAACCAAACTACACAATCGGATAATGAGTTTATGAATCGCCTGTGGTGTCAGATACATCCCGACAGTTCCGTCGCCCTCGACAATAACGCTACACAGTCCTGTACAGGGACTGATAGTATCTTAGGCAATCAACACAATCATCACACCCCTGGCTCGTAATAACACCCAAAATCCCCCGCCGGTACCCCGGCGGGTTTTTTGTTTGGCGGAGGAAACCATAAAATGTAGGGGCGAATATCATTCGCCCTTTAATGGGGCAAATGATATTTGCCCCTACATATCCCGGTTCTTTCCGGAATTACACGTTTAACCTTTACTATTCCCGATTTTCGTTCTATACTTCCCGGGCATCAATAGGGGCGCAAGATAATGTAAGGGCGAATATTTTCGACCCAAAAAGGGTGCAAGTATGCGCTCTTACGGAATAAAGGACAATCAATGGTTCAATATATGAACAGCGGGTCAAGCGGGTTCCAACAATTCATGGCCGCGCGCGAATCTGAAAAAAAAACCGGCGCAAGCGGCATGCTTATATGGATGCTTATCGCCGTGCTTGCCGGGTGGTTGGCGTTTTCTTGGTTCGCGCCGAGAAAAGAGAGCATAGAGCATAGAGCAAAGAGCATAGATGATGCGCCCGCACAGGTTGCGGTGCCGGAAGTGCCATCGCAGATGCTTATGGGTGAAGCGATTATCGCACGGGTTGCCGGGATTCGCATTTCAGAGATTGAATTAAAAAACTATGTGGAAAATGACGACGGCAATGTCCGCCTTCTGTCCGCTGTCGGTGAATTTTTGGAAATCGGATTCTCCGGCGCCGGCGCAAGCGTGCCGATGCCCGATACCCTTTGGCGCATTAATCGCGCCATCGGCGGCGACAGAATCTATATGGCATGGACATCGCCCGAAGGCGTCGAATTCCGGCGCGCAATCACCATGTCCACCGATTATGTCATCAATGTTTCCGATACCGCGACCAATAATTCCGCCGTTCCGGTGGCAATCGGCGGGTACGCCCGCATCGTCCGGGGTCAGGGCTCTGAACCCTCCGCGCGCGCCGCGTTCGTCGGCGGAATCGCCCGCGCGGGCGGTTCGATAGAACGCGAATCTTGGCGCTCGCTTTCCCGGCGACCCCTTTCGCTTTCAACCGCGGCCGGTTTTGTCGGATTCACCGACCAGTATTGGCAGACCGTCGTCGGCATGGATGCTTTTGACAAAACGCTTCGCATCCGCGGACGCGGCGACGGCATGTTCCAAGCGGACGCCGGCGCCGAAATGCAATCCATCGCGCCCGGGCAAACGCATACATGGACCGCGCATATATTTGCGGGACCGAAAAATCAATCCGATTTATCCGCCGCCGCCGGTTTTATGCCCGGCATAGACCATACGATTGATTACGGATGGTTCTGGTTCCTTGCGCGGCCGTTCCTTTGGGCGATTAACGCGCTTCACGCGATTGTCGGCAATTACGGCGTTGCGATTATCCTGTTTACCATACTTCTTCGCATGATTATGTGGCCGCTTACCAAAAAGTCTTTCACCGCAATGTCGAACATGCAAAAACTTCAACCGGAAATGCAGCGCATACAAAAAGAATACGGCCATGACAAGGCCCGCATGCAACAGGAAATGATGAAACTGTATACTTCCGGCGGCGGCAACCCGATGGGGGGATGTCTTCCGATGCTTTTACAGATTCCGATTTTCTTTGCGCTGTACAAGGCTCTGCTTATCTCCGTGCCGATGCGGAATGCGGACTTTCTTTGGATTTCGGACCTTGCCGCGCGCGACCCTTATTTCCTTTTGCCGATACTTATGGGCGGAACTATGTGGCTTCAACAGAAATTGCAACAGGCCGGCGCCGCGTCCGCGGGCGCAAGCGAACAAGCCGCCCAAATGCAAAAGATGATGAAATGGCTTCCCGTCATATTTACCGTGATGTTTTCGTTTATGCCGGCGGGATTGGTGCTTTACTGGACAGTGTCCAACGTGTTTGGCATCGGGCAGATGTATATCATCAAGAAACGGGATGTTTCCTGATTCGTCGGCAAAGCCGACGATAAAGCCCATCCGGCGTCCAGATAAACGGATTGCGAATACCAAGTGCGCGCTTGGCAAAACCAACACAGGTTAATAGTTGCAGGGGCGCAATATGCCCACCCACCGCAATCTTCGATTGCGTCGGGACCCGGGTTTGCGCCCAACAAAAGGGCGCGTTTGCACGCGCCCCTACAAACTTCCAACCTTTGTTTTTCATAATTCTTATCTCGCGACGGCCGACGGGGACAAGTCGTACTCCGTCGACGCCGATTTGCACAAGGGTATATTCCCCGCCGCATGCGGGGAATAAAACACAGCAATGGCGAAAGCGGCGACAGAACAACCGGGCAAGCGGTCGGGTCGAATGAGGGGAAAATGCGATTATCATTCCACCCATCCTTTTGCGCTTGCGGCAAGTTGCAGAGTGCGCATCGCGCCCCGCCATAATCCCGCCGCGCGGTTTTCGGCGTATATGTGTTGCGTCGGCGGCCGCCTTCGCTGGCCGAATTGCATCATTACGGCAAGCTGGTCGCGGGTGATTCTTCCCGATAGATGAAGCCGCGTGACAAGCGTTTCAATGTCCAGAATTTCACAGGGCCGGGATTCAGATGCGCCGCCGCGGCGAAGGTCGCCGCGGATTCGCGCGCTTGACACGAACCAGAACCACAAGTGTTCCGCGTCGCGGAATTTTTGGATGTTGTTTGTGTCTGTGGTTGGGTGCATGGTTTTCTCCTTTGATTGATTTAATGCATGGCCCTTGATAGGCATATATTCCTATACTATCAAACAGAGACATAACGCAATTGATACAATTAGGAATTGAAGTCAATGTATATAATACGGTATTTTATGGTTTTTACAGGGCAAATATTATTTGTCCTGTTAAAGGGCGAATGATATTCGCCCCAATATTATTATCAAACAAAAACCCCCGCGGCGCGGGGGATTGATGTTGTTTGGGTGTGATTACATGTTGCCGCTGTCAGCGACAATCCTAACTCCGCCGCTTCCACCACCACGGTTCTGAGTTCTGCGCGCCTCATCACGTTGCTGAGTAGCCAGACTTCCAATCTGATTTGCGCATGCTTGTATTGTTGCCGATGATTGAGACATAGCACCACAGCGATCTGACATCGGTCCGGTGCCGGTGCCCGGGTTAAGCAGTCGGTACTCTATCTCTAATTGCCGGCGTGCATCGGCAGGAGGCGCATTTAAGGCAAGCCGCGTGTTGGCTATGATACATTCGGCTCTTGCCACAGGTTCCCATTCGGTGGCGCAATTGCGGGCACCGGCAAGCACGACGCCGGGTGTACGGCCGGCGGGCAGGTTGCCGCGGTCTTCGCGTGATGCGTCGTTGTTAGCCAGTGCGGCGCGGCGAAGTTGAGTTTCAAACTGTCGCACAAGAGCGTTCAGCATTTCATATTGCCGGTGCATTTGCTGTGTGATGACGGTTGATTTTAACTTTATAACTTCGTTCATCTGTTCGCGCTCTGCGGTGGTGTCCGGTCTGGACGTGCCCGGGGTGCTATCTCCCATGCCCGGATTTTCAATTTTTCCTACATTCCACGCATGCACGGAACACAATGCAAGGACAGGATGAATGGTTGATGTGCCCGCGTTCAGACCTTCGGTGCAAGTGTCATTCCCAGCTATGACAAGAGGGGGGTGACTCACATTAAACATATCCTGCCTTCTTGAAATACAGGCATTGGGCGGCAAATTTTTGCTTTGAGTAATCTGGCGCAAAGTTTCCATCATATCTTCTATACTGTCAATTGAACAGTGATTGGCATTAATTTTGCAGTCTGGGATGCCCTGACTTTGCGGTACGGTCGCGCCCTCCAAGGGCGGGGTTGTGCCCGGCCGCATACAAAATGTCGAAGACGGGTCGGTGGTCACCATAAGTTCAAGGGCCCTGATATCAAGGGCATTGGTATTCCTTCTTTGGGCATGCCGTGCAAACACACCGGTGCGCGCCACGGTCGACATACAGCCGACCCTGTTGCGTACATCTTGGGACGCCGAGTCGGTATTTATGTCAAGCATGGATTGTATAACTTCCTCTTGACTGCCAAGCGGACGCACCAGTCGGCAATTGCAGGAGGATTCATTAATCGGATCGGAATGGCGTGGGTGGGGGTTCATACGACTTGCCAGCGGATTTTCAATATCAAAGCCAACGCAATCCTGATCGCACCAATACATTCCCCATCTGTTGCATGAACCGGAAAGCATCATGTATATATCCGCCACTTCCATGCCAAGCGCTTGCGCCAATTCCAATGCCGTAAGCATTCTGTCAAGAACATTGTCAAACGGATCGAAAAAGCCGGTGGCGTGTTGCCGAAATCTCGCAACGCGGCGCGGACCGGTGCAATTATCGCCCCGCTGGTCGCATCCGGCGTAAGTGAATGTTGTTTGCATCACGGCGTCAAGCGTCCGCATCGCCGCGCGAACATTGTCAAGTTCCGTGTTAATCATTCCCATCAATTGCGCGCGTGCCACGGCGTCCGCGGCGATTTCATTCGCGGCGGCAACCTGGGCCGCTATGGTTCCCGCAGGCGAAGCCTGAACCGGTGCGGCATGTGCGATCGGTGCCGGTTGCATCTGTTGCATTTGGGCGGCTTGCGCGGCTGCGGCTGCTTCTGCCTGCTGTACCAAAGCCTGTTCCACGCGCGCGGCGGATTCCGCCTGGGCCCGTGCCATTTCCGCCTGCATCTGTTGCATTTGGGCGGCGGTTGCCGCGGCTTGCTGTACCATTTCGGCCTGCATCATTTGCATCTGTTGCGCGGCGGCGGCATCGGCGGCGGCGGCCTGTTGCGCCCCGGCTTCGTTCGCGCGGACCGTCGCGCTTGCCACCATTTGCGCCGCAATCGATTGCACCAACGCATCGCCGAACCCGCGGCAAGGCTCGCTCGCCATCACACAGCCGTTTACAATTCCAACCGCAACCTGCATATTCGCGCACGCGCCGCCGGCACAACGCGGCGCCGCACAGCGCTGTATAAGCGCGTCGCAATTGCCGAAATTCGCGGTCGGACCCGTGCCGCGCGCCGTCATCATCTGGTTGTGTTGATTCTGCGTCATGGCAGACGCCGCCAGAGGCAACAGGCACAAGGCAAAAATGCGGGCAAGTTTTTTCATATTCTCTCGTGCCCGATTATATCAGAAAACGGGGGAAAATACAATGGAAATATGCGCGGCGAATTCCAGAAACCGTCATTCCAGCCTTTGCGGGAATGACGGCAACTTTGCTGCCGTGATGGATTTCTTGCAACCGTGGATTTTATGCTTTATAATCCGCCGGTGAGGTACGACATGAAGCAATTACTTATGAAACTTTTTGCGCCGCGCGCGCGCGCGACGACCGCAGGCGCACTTGCCGAAAGATTCGGATTCGAATTAAAAGGCGATGCCGCGACGGAAATCAAAGGCGTCGCGCCAATCGCGGATGCCGGGCCGGGTCAGCTTGCGTTTTATTCCACCGAACAAAATGCGTCGGCGTTCAAAATCCTTCCCGTCGGGCTTTTGCAAAATTCCAAAGCGTCCGTCATCATCGTACAGCCGGAATTTGCAAAAAAAGCGCCGGCGTCCGCGACGCTTCTTATCACCGACAGCCCGCGAAGCGCGATTGTGAAAATCCTTAACGATATTTATGCGCCAAAACGCCGCGTTGGAATTTCTTCAAAAGCGCACATCGAACGCGGCGTGTTCTTCCGCGACCGCGCGTCCGTATATGTCGGACCGTTCGTGACAATTCGCGCGGGCGCCGTCATAGAGGCGGGCGTTTCAATCGATTCCGGCGCATATATCGGGGGCGCCGCCGTCATCGGCGCAAATTGCGACATCGCGCCGGGCGTTTATATCGACAACACCACGATGGGCGCGGATTGCAGAATAAAGCCGGCCGCGGTCATCGGGCGCGACGGCTTCGGATACACAAGACAGGACGGCAAAAATATATTCCTTCCGCATACGGGGCGCGTCATCCTTGGCGACCGTGTCGATGTCGGCGCGAATTCCGCCATAGACCGCGGAATGATGATGGACACGACCATTGGCGAGGGGACCAAAATCGACAGTCATTGCTATCTTGGTCACGGCGTCATTGTTGGCAAGGAATGCTTTTTGGCCGGCGGAACCGGGCTTGCCGGCGGAGTTGTCGCGGGCGATTACGTCATGTTCGGCGCGCAAAGCGGCATATCCAACAAAGTCAATATCGGCGACGCCGCGGAAATCGGCGCGAAATCCGGCGTGTTCCAAAATATTGCGGCGGGGGAAAAAGTACTTGGGTACCCCGCGACCAACGGAATAGAATTCCTTCGAATGTTCTCATGGACAAGGAAGCAAATCAAAAAACCCGAATAAGCGGGTTTTTTGAGTGTGAAGTTGTGGTGTCGGCTTTGCCGACGCTTTATTTTATTGTCCGTGCGTTAGAAGTATAGATATCCACGAACACAAAAAATAGTCGCCGGGCTTCAGCCCGGCACATTAACTGCACACTTCACACTCAAAAACGCGCCTTTGGCGCGCTTTTACGGACATGCGCCCAGAAGGAACAGCACATTCTGAACGTCGCGGTTTATCGAAACCGTAACCGTGCGCTGCAACCCGTCGCGGTATGAAAAAAGAAACTCCTGCTCTGCGAATTCCGGCATGACGGTATACAGTTGCGTAAACGGCTCAAGCAGACCGCGGAACCATGCGCGCGACCGGCACAGGCATGTGTTGCGGACGTCCGCCATCACTTCGGCAAGCATCATATCGGTAAAATTCCAATCAAGGTCGCGGTCCGACGTCATAAGACATCTTTGCCCGAACAGATGAAAATTCGCATCGTCCATGACGAATTTGTAAATCAGGCCCTGTGACGCGCCGGAACGGCGAAGATGATGATTCATACCGTCGCGACAGCATGCGTTCGCCGCCGCCATAAGCAAAAGATACCGGTCGACAAGCGGCTTTGCCACGGAATGATTGCCGGTGAGGGTCACATCCGCCCTTATGACATTTACAATTTCATTCATGTGCGCCGCGCGCAGCCCCGACAGCATGTTCTTGCGGCTTTCGCGAAAGTGCGGCTTGGTAAGCCAGATGTCGCATTCGCGGGTTGTAAGGTAATGCGGGCATCCCCTTGAATCATTGGTGACGGGCGCGGGTGCGGGTTCGACCTTTGAGGCTTCCTCATGCGTCTGCGGCAACTGAAACATAATGGTAAGCTCGTCAAAGGATATGAATTCCTGCCAATTCCAATCGTCGTACAAATCCACATATTCCACATCGTCCCAAAGCACCATGTCGTGTTGGTCGGCTTCCTGTGCGACGTTCGCGCTTGAGCAGGCGGCCACAAAAAGCAACGCACAGGGCACAAGGTATATGCGTTTCAAGTCGGTTAAAAACGTTTCCCACATTCTCATGTTTTTATTTCTAGAATCCTTGCGGCGTTCTCATCCGGAATGTTGTCGCGCGTTTGTTCATCGCATCGATAATATCGTCCGTGATGTCAAGCCCCGCCGGCGCGGTGGGCGATACGCGGGTGAACTGACCTTCGAAAACCATGGACAGGTTTTTTCTTTCGATAACGCCGTCTATTATCGGGTCAATGTCGCGGCGATGGATTTCCACCATTGCGCGATGGTATTCCGCTTCGACCGCTTGGGCGCGTTCGGTTATGCTGCGATGAAATGCGGCGATGCGCTGCTGCAATTCCGCGACGCGACGCTGAAGGGCGTCCGGCGTCACCATGCCTTGGGATTTTTCAAGTTCGGCCCATGCGCGTTCGAATTCTTTTTGATTCCTTTCGACATCGGTGCGAAGGCGGTTGTCGAACGATTCCCGCTGTCTGCGAAGGTCGGCGACCACTTCGGCGCGCGTATAGACTTCGCCCATTCTTACCACCGCAACGCGAAGGTCCGCGGCCGATACCGCGTCGGCGGAAACATGGGCAAGCGCGCGTTCAAGCGGCGCGACCGACGCGTCTTTGCCGCCGCGCATCGCCGATATAGCAAACGCGCCAAGGGCCGCGACAAGAATCACCGCTCCGGCAATCATCCCCATTTTCGCATAGTTTTGCGGAGTTTGTTTAATTCTCAATTTTTTTAACATGGTTGTTCCTTTTATTTTTGCACGCATTTGCTGAATTATATCAGAAAAACTAACAGCTGGCAACCAACAACTAACAACCGGATGTCAAAACTTACAACGTAATTTTTACAATCATTTGCCGCGCTTTGCGCGACGCGACAGTTGTTGGCTGTCGGCTGTCAGTTGGTTACTTTACGATGGGAGAAATGCGAAGCTCCACACGCCTGTTCATCTGCCGCCCCATACTGCTTTGGTCCGCAATCGGGCGGGCGGACCCGCGGCCGACAACAAACATCCGAAGGGTCTTTACCCTGTGCTGTGCCAAAAACAGCGCGACGCGTTCCGCCATGTCAAAACTGAACCTTGTTGCGGCGTTCTGGTCGGTCATTGCGTCGCTGTATCCCGCGATTTCTATCCATGTGCGGTCGAACCGCGCAAGCGCGCGGGACACGGTGCGAAGGGTTTCTACGCCTTCGTCCGAAATATCCGGATGGTCCGCCGACATGAATGCGGACCGCACGATTACGACCATGACGTCGTCGCCGACGCGCGATATTTGGATTCCGAATTTACGAAGGTTGTCGGTAAGCTCTTCTTCCAAAGTGTCCATATACGGGCCGACTTCGTGCGGCAAAAGGACCCGGCCGCCCGCGCCTTGGTATATAGGCTGTTTCGCACGGCGCGCGGTTTCGGTCATTGTGCCAAAGCTTGCGCCGCGAAGAATGGTATCCCATGTGCCGCGTTCCGGCGTCTTATATCCGCCGCAGGATGAAAGCAAGAGCACAGAACACAGAGCATAGAGCACAGATAATAGATATGCTTTTGCAGGTCTGAAAAAGTTATTTTCTAATTTTAACATTTGTTCATGCTCCATCTGTGCTCTATCTTACAACTATCGCGGCTTTGTTTTCATGTCCGCGTTTGCAAATGTCGTCAATATCGTCGCCGTCCACGTTGTCGTTTACGATGACGCCGATTGCCCAATCAAAGCGCACGGCCGATATCCACGCGCAATCGGAAAAATTAAGACCGTACAGGTTGATGAAGAATCCCTCCCATTCCGGTGCGGCGGCAAGGCTGAAACTTTTTGCAATGCGCGGCGGCCGGTCGGAATTAAGCGCGCGCATTTTTATCAGATGGTCCACGGATATGCCGGTATAGTCGCCGCCGCGGCCCGCGAACAGAGTTTTCGCATCGCGGGCGATAATGCGAAGTTCTTCGGTCGCCATGACGCGCGCCTGTCGCGATGCAACGGTCTGGTAAATCTGGAATGTCGCGGCGATAAGAACGGCGCCGATGGCAAGCGCGCTTACCACCTCTATGAGTGAGCGACCGGATTCGTTGAGGATGTGGTTTTTGGTCATGTTGAAGCCTTTTTTACTTTTAACTAAAAACTAATAACCGTGCCCGTACTAATGCTTGTCCACTATAGTGGACATCTTGTTTCTCGTTTTATCCGTTGTCCAATATATCGGACAGGTCAGTCTCTAGTTCTTAGTTATTAGTTGTTAGTTTGTAATTACCTGTGCGCCGGCGAACATGTCCAATGCGTTCGCAAGCATCGGGTCGGCGGATACCGCGGCGGCGGGCGCCGCCGCGTCGAGTGTTGAATGCTGAACGCCTTGTTGTTGCACGGGTTCCGTCGGCGTATTATTTTGTACAATGTCTGTTTTTTTTATGTTTGTTGCGCCGGGTTCAATATTCTTGATTCCACTTTCATCATTCTGTTGCAACAAAGTTGCAACAGTCGGCATATCCGCAACACGCATAAGCCGCACGACAAGCATGTCGAAACACTGTTTCTGGTTTGTCGATTTCTGCATTTCTTCAACCGATGCCACCATAACCTGCCACAGGCGCGACAATGTGTTGACCGTCACGCCGTCCATTGATTTTATTATGGCCTCGCGCTGGTCCGCGGAGAACGGCGCGGCGTGCGCGTCGCCCGCGCGCAAAGCGGGATGCATGCGCGTCGCCCAATGCGTCCATTCCATCATATCTTGCAGCATAAGCGAAAGGTCGGCGCCGCTTTGATACAATTCGTCCGCGCGTCCGATTGCGGCCGCGACATCGCCCGCAAGAAGTATTTTCATAAAATCGACAACCACGCCGCGGTCCGCGCGTTTAAGCATGTTAAGCACCGCCACATGGTCGACGTTGCCGCCGGTTTGCGCGATTGCCTGGTCAAACAGTGACAGGCCGTCGCGGACGGACCCGTCCGCCGCGCGGGCAAGCATTTCGTTCGCATCGTCGGACAGTTTTACGTTTTCTTGCGTCGCAATCCATGCGAAATGTTTTTTTAATTCGGTTGCGGAAACGCGGCACAAATCAAAGCGCTGACACCGCGAGAGTATCGTCACCGGGACCTTTCTTATTTCCGTCGTGGCAAGCATGAACACCACGTGCGCGGGCGGCTCTTCCAAAGTTTTAAGGAGCGCGTTGAACGCGCTTTGCGACAACTGGTGAACTTCGTCGATTATATAAACCTTGTACCGGCCGTTGGTCGGGCGGTATCCCGCCGCATCCGTAATGTCGCGGATATTGTCGACGCCGGTGTGCGATGCCGCGTCGATTTCAAGAACGTCTATATGCTGTCCCAAAGCGATGGCGGTGCAGTTTTCGCAAGTGCCGCAGGGCTTTGCGGTCGCCGCCTGTGACGACAGGCAATTCAACGATTTCGCAAGTATGCGCGCGACGCTTGTTTTCCCGGTGCCGCGTATGCCGGTGAACATATACGCGTGCGCAATGCGAGAGGTCGATATAGCGGTGGTCAGGGTCTTTACCAGAACATCTTGGCCGATAAGCGAATCAAAATCCTGGCTGCGGTATTTCCGCGCAAGTACGGTATAATTTTCTGTCATATCCTTCTCTTATTTTTGTCGCGGGAAGGATAGCAGAAAATATGGTGGTTGCAAATGAAAAAAACTGACAACTAACAGCTAACAACTAACAACCGGATGCCAAAAATCGCAAAGCGATTCTTGCAATAGAAATGTCGCGCAAAGCGCGACAAGGGCCATAATTGTCAGTTGAAAAATCCGGCTTTGCCGGATTTTTATTGCAATGGCGGGAAACAATCGCCGCCGGTAACCGGACAGCAATTCATCCCCAAATCACCCATATCGGTAAGTATTTCGCCGGTGCAACAGCCGTTCGAGTCCGGATGCGTTCCGTCTTCGCAAAGAAGAACAGCGGGTCCGGGCGGCGGCGGCGGAAGCGGAGCAAACGGGTTCAGCAACAGACCGGTTTCCGGATGCACCTGCATCCCCAGTTGGTTCTGTTGGAATTCCGGCGAGAATATTGGTTGCTGTGGCTGCAGACCGGGCATTTGCGTCATGCCAACCTGGTTGCCTTGGCCCAGTTGGTGTTGTTGATTAAAGAACTGGTTCCAGCGGACGTTGTTCATTGCCTGGAACTGACCCGATTGGCAATGGAAGACAACCGCGCGGAAATCTATGCCACGCTCTGCCGCCAGCCGGTGTGCGTCGGTGACCGGCCGACCGGTAAAGTTGCCGTTAAAGTCTGTTTCGCAAAGGCCGTCCATCCTTACGTTAAGCGAGCGCACCTGACCCATCCAGTCCGAAACGTTGTCAAAGTTCGCAACCAATTGCACTTCGCTCGGGCGAAAATCCGCATACTCCATATTTGGAGCAACCATGGCGCAACTGCGCGGGTCGGCATTGGGGTCGGCATCGGCATCCGCGCATGTAACAACCAGGTCCGTCGGCGAAAATACCGTGATTCTTGTTCCGGCCGCAATCGAAAACGGCGGCGTGGTATTGTCCATCATATCAAGGACCAGTCTTTGAACAACCTGGTTCCATGACGATATGATTTCTTGTTTGGCAAGTTCGCTTGACCGTACCGTGCCGGTTTGGGTTACGGTATTGTTGTCAAGGTCTATCTGGTTTACAAAGCGGTCCGATATCGGCGCGATAAGGTTGACAGCCGCCGGTACCAAAGCGGTCATCATCGGCATTATCATGCTTTCGATATAATCCGTCGAACCGCGGCCGGGCACGCCGGTGCGACCCTGGGCGTCCGCCGCAAATGGCCGGTTGTCGCTTTGTTGAAAATTGAATTCGACGTTATCCGGGCGGATAAAGCGGTACCAGTTTATCTGCATCCGGCCAATGGTCCGGTATGGCCCCGGAAGTTCGCCCGTAACATACCCCATCATTTGTGTTCCGGCGGGCAGTATGATAGTGCGGCCGTTGTCGGCGAATACATTGCGGTCCACAGTCGCCATAACCGGCAGGCGGCCCATATTGCCGGGGCCGGGACCCATGGTGCGGGCGTCGGCGCGGACTTCGTTGACTATGGTTGCCGGTATCGGCTTGTACTGGCGCAGGACAAAAGTACGGTCAATCGGAAGGCTTGATATGGTGGCGTGTCTTCCGGACCCTTGTTCGTCGGCATGTACGGATGTCGGTCGGAAAGTGCGGGTTGTCCGTGCACCAAAGTTAACCGGATTGCCGTTTTCATCCCGAAGGCGGCCACCCCTTGCCAATGGAGCCGCCGGCATACCCATCGCCGGTGCGGCGCGGTTTTGCGCACGCGCCGTCCGCGGACTTGGCGCAAGGCCGGGCAACCCCGTATTATTTGCAAAAAATGAGCGGTGACCGATACGGTCCGCGTCGGTTCCGATAATTGTTCCGGGATTCGCGATGTCCGAAATCATGCCGGTGTTGATGTTATACACGCCAATCGGATTTGTGCATTCGCTGTCCCCGAACGGATGGAACAGATAGCGTCCGGCGCTTGGCCGTATCCAGCCGTTTTGCGCGCCCGAAAGATTATATCCCGGAAATGCGAATTCAAGACAATCGTTGAAAACGGGCGCGGGCGCAAAGCCTGTGAATATAGGTTCTGGCGCGGGAAGGGGAAACGGCAAAGGTTCCAGCGGCGCGGGCAATGGGAATGACAGCGGGTCGAAATCCCAATCATCGTTCAACGACGGCGGTATGAAATTCCAATCGTCGTCATTATTAAAGTCGTCTGTGCCGCCGAATATGTTGTCAAGGAATGCATCGCCTGTGAAGTTGTCAAAATCCTGTAAGTCTTCTGTGCCCTCCCTATCGTTTGCAACAAGCCTGCCGCCATGTGTTGAGAGCAGCACCGGTATAACCTCCATATTCGCCATTTCCGCCGATTGGCTTGCCGCGTGGTATGTTATCCGGATTTCAAGGTCCGTGTTGTCCAAAGGTATGGTCGGGCGCCAATTTAACGTAATCCGGCACGAAACATTATGCGAAATCCGCCCCATGTTTTCACAAGTAGACAGGCGCGACAGACCAATCGCCGACGGGTCGTCGATTCCGGAAATCCTTACGTCTGTGATGATAGTGTCGACAGTTGACGATACGACGATTCTTTGTTCGCGCGCATCGCCTGTGGGAGTATTCCGCCATTCAACCCTTGAAGGGTTGATTGAAAGTATTGCAACCTGTGCATCGCGGTTGCCGGCAGCCGGACTGCCCCGTCCGGACAAAAGAAGAAGCAACAGAATAAATACAACAAGAAACGCGGCCGCCAAAAGCAACCACTGCACATGGATGGGAGTGCTCTGTCTGAATTCGGCGAACTTTTGTTTTATTTTGTTCATTTTTCGTGCTGGTGGCTTGTGCTGGTGGCTTGTGGCTAAATACCAGCCACCAGTCACCAACCACTATTGTACCCTCACCACATGGCATGGGATGGACCGGAATCTTTGCAGATGGTCGCAGAGAACCTGGGCCTCGTCTATGTTGGACAGCGGTCCGATGCGCAAACGGTACAGGCGCGCCGTGTTGCCGGATGCGCCCAAATCGCCGACCCCCTGTTCATCGACCGCGAAGAATACCATGTCACGGTACGGGTTTAACAATCCCGCGCCTTCGTCCCCGCTGAACTGCGCAAGCAGGCGCGTCCAATAATCGTTAAGCGCTTTAACCGATGTGTCCGACCGCAATTCCACCGCGACGCCGACCTGGTTGCTTCGAATCAGCGGTATATTGCTTTGCGGAAGGAACGAGCCCGCAGTGGTCCTTTCCTGTGGAATCATATTCATCCCGCGACCGCCGCCGCCGCCCTGTGGCGCGAATTGTTGCGGCATCATCATCGGCTGTTGCGGTTGCATCGGCATCATCGGCATTCCGCCGCCCATGCCCGGCATCATCGGATGACCAACCATACCCGGAGCGGGCATCATCGGCATTCCGCCAAATACGACGTTGTTCAACGACTGGTTGCTGAACATGCTTTGCATCACGTTGGCTTCGGCCAATCTCATGACGCTTGCCGTGTCCGCGACAAGGAACGGCCGCGAGCGCTTCTTGATACATACCAAACGCTGTCCGCTGCGAAGCACCATATCGCCGACGGCTTCGACGATTATCAATCTTCCGTGTTCGCCGTCCGTTCTGAATCCGACCGGGCTTTCGCCGCCTTCGATAAGTATCGATACAACCGGCCGCTGTGTCATCGCGATAACCTTGTCGCCAAAGTCGATATAGGTGAATATGCGGTCGCGCCACACGCGCTCCGGCGCAATCACATAGTCGTCCGGATTCGGAACAAATATGTCAAGGTCGAAACGAAATTCCGACGGGTCGATTTTCATAGTCTGTATCCATCCGAAATCTTCGCCTGCGGGCGAAAGTCCCCCGACTCCTCCGCCGGCGCCCCGCCGCGGGAATAAGGAATTCATACCGCCGGTTTGCGGCGCGTTCATTCCGCCTGCCATCGGCATGTGCGCGTTGCCGTCAAGAGTGATGTCCACTTTCGAATATGATATTTCCGGCGAATTCGCAGGCTCGCTTCGCAGATAAAACAGATATACGTTTCCGGACCTTCCCGTAACGATAAGGTTGGTGTCGGAACCCTGATTGGACGGTTCGGGCGTAAGCATTATGGTGCGTCCGCCGCCTTGAAGTTCGGCTTGGAACAAGCCTGTATTGCCGACGGTCGCGTCTTCGACAACTTCGCCCATGGGAAGATTAATCATCGTGACCATGCCGCTTCGAAGCCTTATCGGCATGACGGTTCCGGGCGACCAGGTAAGCTGTGCAAAACCGGGGCGGGCAGAGCCCGGCGCCATGTTCGCGTTCGGATTGTTCCATGCGGTTTGAACGTTGGCGCGCGCATCAGGCGCAAAAAGCGCCAAACACAAAACAGACAGCATAATTTTTTTCATGAGCATCTTCCTTTCCTTACCTTCTTATCAAGAAATCGAATTGGTCAAGCGGGTCGCGGCGACCGGCTTCTACGCGGTACTCTGACACGATAAGACCAAGCGGATTTTCCAACCGGTCGAACCATCTTATCGCCGGCTGAAATTCGATTCCTATGACGATTGTATAATCTTCCGGGTCGGTCTGTCCAGTATTATCGGCGCAAAAATAGCGAAAACTTACGCGGTGTTCCGACAATTGTCTTTCGTCGTTTTGGGCGGCAATGCGATATGGCTGGATAGGTCTTGTGAATTCAACCCGGCACCGCCATCCGGTATCTTCGTCCGCGTTCATTATCGCAATCCACATGCTTGTGTCCATGAAGTCCGCAAAGACCGCGTTGCTTGACCAAAGATTGACAAGTCCGCCGGGTCCGCGACCCCACCGCGTGTGCATTGCAGAGATAGCGGGGACAATTTCATTCCGCATCCGGATGTATTCTTTGATGAAATTTTCCTTGTAAATTCCGATGTTTGATTCCGAAACGGAAAACGATTCAAGACGAACGACCGTGTTTTCGCGAAGCTGGGTGGTAAGGAAGAAAACCTGGGTCCTGTGAAGCGGCATAAGATTGGCCAAAGTCACGGCCAAAACAATCGTCGTCGCAAGAGCGCCCGCGAAAACAAAAGTTATGATTCTTGACATTAATGCCGGCGGTTCGATGGTCTTCATTTTCTCCTTTTCCCCCTCTGCAGTGGGCATATTAGAAGAAAAACAAAGGGCGGTGCAAGGGAAAAATGGTGGCTGGTGCCGGTGGTTGGCGGTTCGTAATATTTATCAGTCACCAGCCACCATTTTTCCCTTGCATCACTTGCCGAAAATACAGTACACTGCACTCCACTTTCCGCTTGATTTTACGAAATAGTGTGGTATCGTACGCGGGCATCACGGGGTATATTAGATGTGGAATCAAGTAAAAACAATGGAATAGGGGCGTAGTTCAACGGTAGAATAGAGGTCTCCAAAACCTTTGGTGAGGGTTCGATTCCTTCCGCCCCTGCCACAAATTTTCGCGGATGAGCGCAAAGCGCGAATCCCCCGAAAATTGAGTGCCACCCGTAGCCTTGGCGAAGGTTGGCCAAAAACGAGACAGATAACATGAAAAAAGCATTCGAATACATCAAAGCGGTCCGTCTTGAATGGTTCAAAATAGTGTGGCCATCGCGCGAAGCGACCGTCCGCGCCACCATCATGATATTCATATTCGCAGGATTGGTATCGTTGTTCCTGTTTTTTATCGACAGCATATTGAATTGGTTGGTCGGAATGATATTTTGAGGCACCGGGCACTAGGCGTTAGGCACTAGTGTCCGGTGCAGAGATGAAAAATAGTGCCTAGTGCCCAGTGCCTAGTGCCTGCGAAGCAAAGCGAGCAAAAAATGAACTGGTACATCGTCAATGTTCACACGGGATGCGAAAACAAGGTCGCAAAAGAGCTGCGCGAAAAAATCGACGCGGCCAAACTTAATCCTTTGTTTGGCGAAATACTTGTCCCCACGCGCGAAATCACGGAAATCAAAGCCGGCAAGCGCGTCAAGACGGAAAAGAAATTTTTCCCGGGATACATTGTCGTCCAGATGACGATGACCGATGAAACATTCTCGCTTGTGAAATTAATGCCACAGGTCGTCATGTTCCTTGGCCAGAAAAACAAACCGGTTCCGATTTCCGAAACGGAAGCGCGCCGCCTTATGAAACAAATAGAAGAAGGCCCGGCATTATCGGATGCCGAATACGAAGTCGGACAGGAAATACACATCATCGACGGACCGTTTGCGAATTTTAACGGCATCGCGTCCGAAGTCGACAATATAAAACAAAAAATGACCGTCACGGTTTTGGTATTCGGGCGGGAAACATCGGTCGGATTGGATTTCAGTCAGGTCGAAAAAGTTTAGGCGCGAAGCCCGCCCAACAAAATCGCAGATTTTGTTGGGACCCGGGGGCGCGCCGAGGCGCCAGGCACCGGGCACCGGTGAAAGCGCCGAAAGACGTGGTAGATACGCCAATGTCGCACCACAAACTCTAACTGCTGGATAACTAGTGCCTAGTGCCCGGCGCCTACAACGGAGTTGTAAAATGGCAAAAAAAGAAGTAAAGGGATACGTCAAACTTGTCGTTCCCGCAAAACAGGCAAACCCTGCGCCGCCTATTGGTCCCGCGCTTGGTGCCAATGGCGTGAATATTGCCGAATTCTGTAAACAATTCAACGACGCGACCGCGAACAAAGAACCGGGAATGCCAATTCCGGTTGTCATCACCGTCTATACCGACCGTTCGTTCGAATTCATAATGAAATTGCCGCCGGTGTCTTTCTATATAAAGAAAGCGTTGGGCGCGAAATCCGGGTCAAAAAAAGCCGGCCGCGAATTTATCGGAACGCTTACCGAAGCGGAGATTCGCAAAATCGCCGAAGAAAAAATGCCGGACCTTAATACTGAATCTGTCGAGGCTGCAATGAAAACCGTCGCCGGGCAATGCCTTTCCATGGGCGTAAAGGTGGAGGGTTAAATCATGAAAATTACAAAAAGAATGAAAACTTGGGCCGCGCTTGATTTGGATAAAACCTATGCGCTGGCCGATGCTGTTGAAATCTTGCGCGGATACGCGTCCAAAAAGTTTGACGAGACGTTGGAAATTGCCGTCCGTCTTGGCGTTGATGTTACAAAGGCCGACCAGAATATCCGCCTTATGCTGTCTTTGCCGAACGGCACGGGCAAGACGGCGCGCGTTGCGGTCGTAACGGTCGACAAAGCGGACGAAGCAAAAAAAGCCGGCGCGGATGTCATCGGCGGTGAAGAGCTTATCGATAAAATCGCCGGTGGATTTTTGGAATTCGACCGCGTTATCGCGTCGCCCGACATGATGCCTAAAATGGCGAAAGTCGCGCGGGTATTGGGGCCCAAGGGAATCATGCCGAATCCGAAACTTGGCACAGTGACCAACAATATCGCCGATGCGGTCAAGACCGCCAAAGCGGGCCAGGTTGAACTTCGCGCCGAAAAAAAGGGCATCGTGCATGCCGGCGCGGGCAAACTTTCGTTCGCGACGAACAAGTTGGTTGAAAATTGCGAAGCCATAGTCGACGCTTTGAAAAAAGCGAAACCGTCCGCATCAAAAGGTCAATATCTTTTGGGCATATCCGTGTCGACAACGCAAGGTCCGGGGTTGAGGGTAACGATATAATCGTGTTGGTGGCGGTATTTAGTCACGGGCCACCAGCACCAGCCACCAACGCCACAAAATTCTTGTCCAAGACTGATGGTGTCGAAAGACTTAATCTCCATCATAGACAAAAGAGATAATCTCTTTTGGGACACAGAAGAGAGCCCCATCGCGCCAAAGTCCAAAGGACGAAGGCGGATGGAAAAATAACAAAACAAGAAAGGCACAGAGATGAAAAGAAACCAAAAATCTGATTTGATTTCATCGCTGCATACCCTTTTGAAAGATGCAGGCGGCGTGTTTGTCATCGAAAATCAAGGACTGACCGTAAAACAGTTCGAAGACCTTCGCAAACAATTAAAACCGTCCGTATCAGTGTTCAAAGTCATCAAAAACCGTTTGTTCAAACTGGCTGTCAAAGACACCGGTTTTGCAGACGTTGAAGACATGATGAAACGTCCGACCGCGGTTGCAATCGCGACCGACCCGTTGGCCGTTACAAAGGTCTTGGCAAAGTTTGCCGAAGCCAATCCGAAACTGTCGATTATCGGCGGAAAAATGGACGGCGGCCTTTTGGACACAAAAGGGGTAGAGCAATTATCCAAACTGCCTTCTCTGCTTGAAATCCGCGGTACTATCGCGCGCATCCTGGTCGAACCGGGCGCAAGATTGGCACGGGTCAGTGCAGAGTATGGTAAGAAGAATTAATCGTGTTGGTGGCTGGTGCTGGTGGCGGGTATTTAGCCACGAATCACCAGCACAAGCCACCAGCCACACCGAACAAAGAGAGGTAAAAAAATGGCTGATATAAAAAAAATAGTAGACGAACTGTCAAAACTTTCCGTTCTGGAAGCGGTTGAATTGTCCAAAGCTTTGGAAGAAGCGTGGGGCGTGTCCGCTGCTGCCGCTGTGGCTGTTGCCGCGGGACCGGCCGCCGCCGCCGCCGAAGAAAAGACGGAATTCGACGTTATCTTGGCCGACGCCGGGGCGAACAAGCTTGGCGTTATCAAGGTTGTGAAAGACGCGACGGGACTTGGGCTTGGCGAAGCGAAAGCGTTCGTCGAATCCGCACCCAAAGCGGTGAAAGAAGGCGTATCGAAAGAAGAGGCGGACGCATTGAAAGCAAAACTTGAAGAAGCAGGCGCGAAGGTTGAAGTGAAATAGTGGCTGGTGACCCGTGCTGGTGGCTGGTGGTGTGGATTTGTGGGAATAATTTTCACAATGACAAAACCACGAACCACCGGCCGCCACCAGCCAACCACCACATCAACCAACGGCCGCGAAATTGAAAAAACTGTATAACGATTTGTAACAAAAATAATAAAACCCGCGCGGGATTCCCGGCCGGGGTTTTGTCGCATCCGGGACGGTTTTGATTATTGGTTTGTGTAGGGGCAAATATCATTTGCCCAAGAAGCAATAGGCAAAACCAAAACAAAAGATAAAAATGATTTTTACAAAAACGGTGAGTTGTAAAAATTATTCATAAAAAGTCAGGGACATCACCGTAAGCAACAAGCGCCTGGTGCCTAGAACCCAGAGCCTGTTTGCGACGAAGGAGCAAAACAAAATGGCAATAATTCAGAAACTTCGCAAAACATTCGGAAAAAGCTTTTTGCAGACGCCGCTGGCCGACCTTGTCGAAATACAATATGATTCGTACCGCGATTTTTTGCAAGCGGATGTCGAGCCGTCGCAACGCAAGAACATCGGTCTTCAGAATGTGTTCAAATCAATGTTCCCGATACGCGATTATGCCGGCGTCGCGGACCTTGAATTCGTGGAATACACGCTTGACAAGCCGCAATATAATGTAAAGGAATGCGTGCTTCGCAACATGACGTACGGCGCGCGGTTGAAACTTAAATTACGCCTTGTTCTTTGGGATATTGCCGAAAACGGCAAAAAAACTTTGCGCGATATTAAAGAACAGGAAATATTCATGGGCGACATACCGCTTATGACCGACCGCGGAACATTCATAGCAAGCGGAGTCGAACGCGTCGTCGTGTCGCAAATGCACCGCGCCCAGGGCGTCGTGTTCGGCGTGACGAAAGAATCGAAGATTTCGGGCAATCCGACCACATACACCGCGCGCATCATTCCGGAACGCGGGTCGTGGATTGATTTCGAAGAATCCAAAGGCATCGTGTATGTCCGCATCGACCGCCGCCGCAAGATTCCGGCGACGACTTTGCTTCGCTGTCTGCCGACTGCGGCGGACGAAAAAAGATGGGTGGGCGATATGCGCCGCGCGTCGGTTCAAGGTATGACGGACGCCGAAATACTTGGCGCGTTTTATAAAAAAATCCCGTTCTCGTTCGACGGCAAGTTATGGATTGGCGATATTTCATCGTACAAAGATTTGGGCACGTATCGCGTTAATTACGACGTGCTTGACCCAAAGACCAAAAAAGCCCTTGCCGCAAAGGGTGAAAGATTGAACGCAAAGAAAATCGAAAAAATCGCCGCGCAATCGAAAGCGTTCGGAATCACACAGGAACAGATGGTCGCGGAATATCTGTTCGACCCGGTTATGCGGGGCGAAGAAATCCTGTATCCCGCCGGGACCGAAATCACCGAAGAAGTTCTTGCCGACTTTGAAAAGCTTGGCATCAAAAACATCACCATCGCGTCCATCGACAACATGGCGTACGGCGCCCATATGCGCAACACGCTTGTCGCCGATAAAACCGCAACGCGCGAGGAAGCGCTTATCGAAGTCTATAACGTCATCCGCCCGGGCGAACGTCCGACGGTCGAAGCCGCGACGAACCTGTTCGTGCATCAGGGGTTCGACCCGACTTATTACGACCTGTCCGCGGTCGGTCGTTTCAAGATGAACAAGCGCCTTAAAATCGAATCCGGAAAACGTCCGGAAGACGAACGCGTGCTTACCAAACAAGACGTCATCGCGACTTTGCAGACGCTTGCCAATATCATCGACAACAAGGATATTGTCGACGATATCGACAATCTTTCAAACCGCCGCGTCCGCGTTGTCGGCGAATTGTTGGAACAACAGTTCCGTATCGGAATGGTCCGCATCGAACGCCTTGTGCGCGAAAACTTGTCCAGTCCGAACATCGTCAATATGAAGCCGCAGGACACCATAAACGCAAAGCCGATGATGGCGCTTATTTCCGAATTCTTCGGAACGTCGCCGCTGTCGCAATTTATGGACGCGTACAACCCGCTTGCCGAATTAGAACACAAGCGCCGCGTGTCCGCGCTTGGCCCCGGCGGACTTAACCGCGACCGCGCCGGCATCGACGTTCGCGACGTTCATCCGACCCATTACGGCCGCCTTTGTCCGGTGCATACGCCCGAAGGTCCGAATATCGGGCTTATCACGCAATTGTCGTCTTATGCGCGCGTCAATCCGTACGGATTTATCGAAACGCCGTATTATGTCGTGAAGAACAGCAAAATCACGGAGGATATAGTCTATCTTACCGCGGATGAAGAAGTCGGTCACAAAATCGCCCAGGGCAACACCCCGACAACGTCCGCCGGAACGCTTTCCGAAGAAATGGTCACCGCCCGCGTCGACGGCGAATTCACGGTGATACCGCGCGAAGAAGTGACTCTTATCGACGTCGCGCCGCGCCAGATTGTATCAATTGCGACCGGGCTTATCCCGTTTGTCGAAAACGACGACGCAAGCCGCGCGCTTATGGGTTCCAATATGCAGCGACAGGGTGTGCCGCTTCTGCGCGCCGAAGCGCCCATTATCGGAACCGGCATCGAACGCGAAGTCGCGCGCGATTCGCGCAGCGTGAAAATCGCAAGGCATTCGGGCGTCGTCGAATCCGTCGACGCAAACCGCATTGTGGTGAAACGCATGAATTCCCGCAACGTCGTATCGGGTGTCGATGTGTACAATCTTGAAAAATTCGGCCGCTCGAATTCCGAAACGCTTATTCATCAAAAACCGCTTGTCAAAGTGGGTGACCGCGTGCATGCCGGCGACATCATCGCCGACGGCGCGTCGACAAGTTACGGCGAAGTCGCGCTTGGCAAGAACGTCATGGTCGCGTTCGTGCCGTGGCGCGGATATAACTATGAAGACTCTATCGTGATTTCGGAACGCATTTCACAGGGCGACGTTTTCACGTCCATCAAAATCGTCGAAAAGGAATTCAAGGTCCGCGATACCCAATTGGGGCCGGAATCATTCACGCGCGATATTCCGAACGTGTCCGAAGAGGCTCTTAAAAACCTGGACGAATCCGGAATCATATATATCGGCGCGCACGTGAAACAGGGCGACATACTTGTCGGCCGCGTAAGCCCGAAATCCGAAACCCTGCTTACACCGGAAGAATCGCTTCTTCGCAATATCTTCGGCGAAAAGGCGCTTTCGGTTAAAGACACATCGCTTCGCGTCGGGCCCAACGAAGAAGGCGTCGTCATCGGCGTCAACGTCCTTACCCGCCACGGTGTCAAAAAAGACGAACGCACGCAGTTAATCGAGCTTCAAAAAATAGACGCCATCAATAAAAACCGCGAAGAAGAAACCGCCATCATGGAGCGCGGATTCGCTCATCAGGTTTTCCAATTGGCAGAGGGACAGGTTATAACAAACGGCACCGGTTCGATAAAACCGTTTATCGGAAAAAAGCTTTCCGAAGAAATCGCCGAAGCAATCCGCCCGGCCGATGTCAAAAAACTTGTCCTGAAAAACGCAGAGGTTCAGGCGAAAATCGACGAAATCCGCGACGGACATCTGTTCATCCTTAAAGAACTTAACGACAAAGCCGACCACGGAATCAACAAAGTTCGCGAAAGCAATTCGCTTAACGCGGGCGTGCTGAAAGAGGTAAAGGTATATATCGCCCACAAGATGAAATTACAGCCGGGCGACAAAATGGCCGGCCGCCACGGAAACAAAGGCATCGTGTCAAAGGTTGTTCCAATCGAAGACATGCCGCACATGGAAGACGGAACGCCGGTCGACATCGTTCTTAACCCGCTTGGCGTGCCGTCGCGTATGAATGTGGGTCAGATTTTGGAAGTCCACCTTGGCGCCGCCGCGCGCGAATTGGGGCACCAGATTGGCCGGACGCTGGACGAAATTAAAAACAAGCGCGCCGTGACCGACGACCTTCGCACGCAGATGTCCAAGATATACGGCAAAGACATCGCGGGCGCCCTTGAAAAAATGACCGACACGGATGTCCGCGCGGCCGCGGCGCTTGTCCGCGACGGCGTGCCGATGGCGTCGCCCACATTCGACGGCGCGACCATCGACGACGTAAGCAAGATGCTTAAAATGGCAAAGCTTCCCGAAACGGGTCAGGTTACGCTTATCGACGGAATGACGGGCGAACCTTTCAGACGTCCCGTGACGGTCGGTATCATGCACATGCTTAAACTGCATCACTTTGTGGACGAAAAAATCCACGCGCGTTCCGTCGGGTCGTATTCGCTTGTCACACAGCAGCCGCTGTCCGGAAAAGCGCACAACGGCGGCCAGCGTTTCGGCGAAATGGAAGTCTGGGCGTTGGAAGCGCACGGCGCGGCGCATCTTCTTAAAGAAATGCTTACCGTCAAATCCGACGACATCACGGGTCGCAACAAAATGTACGAAGCCGTGATTTCCGGCAGCACCGACATACAGACCGGAACGCCCGAAGCGTTCAACGTCTTTATGCGCGAATTGCGCGGTCTTGGCCTTGCCATGACGCCGAAGAAAATCGATTAGTGGTTGGTGCCGGTGACCGGTGGCTGGTATAAAGTCACAAGTCACCGGCACAAGCCACCAGCCACTATACAAGGAGTAAACAATGAATATGCTTCAGAAAATTTTCGGACAGATTGAAACCAAGGAACAGTTCGACGCGCTGCAGATAAAAATCGCATCGCCCGAAGAAATCCTGTCGTGGTCGTTCGGCGAAGTCAAAAAGCCCGAAACAATCAATTACCATTCCATGAAACCGGAATCGGACGGACTGTTCTGTCAGGTGACATTCGGGCCAAGCAAGGATTACGAATGCGCGTGCGGAAAATACAAACGCATAAAATTCCGCGGCGTCGTTTGCGAACGCTGTGGCGTCGAAGTCGGCGCATCCGCCGTGCGCCGCGAACGCATGGGTCATATCAAGCTTGCCACGCCCGTATCGCACACATGGTTCCTGCGCGAAGGAAAGATTGCGACCCTTCTGAACAATCTGCCGCAGAAAAAGCTTGAACAGGTTATTTATTACGACGCCTATATCGTGACGGAGCCGGGTCTTACCAACCTTAAACTGTTCGACGTAATCAGCGAAGACGAATATCAGGCCGCTTTGGAAGAACACGGGCCGGACGCGTTCCGCGTCGGCATCGGCGCAGAGGGCGTGCGCGAAGTCATCGCGAATATGGACATGGGCGACGAACGCACCCGCTTGCGCGCCGAACTTACCGAAACGAAATCCGAAGCAAAGCGCAAGGGAATCGTAAAGCATTTGAAATTGGTCGAATCGTTCATGGATTCCAAGACGGAACCCGCGTGGATGCTTCCCGACGTATTGCCGGTTATCCCGCCTGATATGCGTCCTTTGGTCACTCTTGATGCGGGCCATGTCGCGGCATCCGACCTTAACGATTTGTACCGCCGCGTCATCATCCGCAACAACCGTTTGAAAAAGCTTGCCGACCTTCACGCGCCGGAAATCATCATCCGCAACGAAAAAAGAATGCTTCAAGAAGCGGTCGACGCGCTGTTCGACAACGGGCACAAAACGCGTCCGCTTGTTTCGCAAAACCGCCGGCCTTTGAAATCGCTGTCGGATTCCTTGATTGGAAAAACCGGACGGTTCCGTCAGAATCTTCTTGGCAAACGCGTCGATTATTCCGGCCGCTCTGTAATCGTGTCGGGCCCGACGCTTAAATTGCACCAGGTTGGCCTTCCGAAAATGATGGCGCTTGAACTGTTCAAGCCGTTCGTGTTCGCACGCCTTCTTGCCGGCGATTACGCCAACACATTAAAGACCGCAAGAAAAATGGTCGAAGCGGGCGAAGACATCGTTTGGGAAATCCTTGGCGAAGTCGTGCACCAGCATCCGGTACTGTTAAACCGCGCGCCGACGCTTCACCGTCTTTCCGTTCTTGCGTTCGACCCGGTCCTTATCGAAGGGAAGGCCATCCGTCTGCACCCGCTTGTGTGCCAGGGTTTCAACGCCGACTTTGACGGCGACCAGATGTCCGTGCACGTCCCGATTTCGTTGGAAGCGCAATTGGAAGCGCGCACATTGATGCTTGCGTCCAATAACGTTCTGTCGCCCGCATCCGGAAAACCGGTCATCGTGCCGTCACAGGACATGGTGCTTGGCGTGTATTACCTTTCGCTTATGGAAGGCGAGCACGAGGACAATTCGCCGCGCTTTGCGAATATGGATGAAATCAAACTTGCGCTGCATAACCGGGCCATCCGGCTTCACGAACCGATTGTCGCGCGCTGGAGCGGCGCGGACGGCACCGTTACCGTAAAGACCACCGCGGGCCGCATGATGCTTGGCGAACTTTTGCCGAAAAAACCGGGCATTGCGTTCGACCTTGTCAACAAGCCGATGGGACGTCCGCAAATCGAGCAACTTATGGAAGCGGTTTACGAACATTGCGGGGACAAGGATATGATTATCCTTTCCGACGGCCTTAAAGACACCGGATTCGAACAGGCCGCGCGCAGCGGAATATCCATCGGATTCGCCGACATCGTGATTCCGGAAGAAAAGCAAAAGATGATAGCGGACGGCGAAAAGCACGTCGAAGAAATCGAATCACAGTACCAGAACGGACTTATATCGCACGGCGAACGGTATAACAAAATCACCGACATGTGGCAGCGGGTCACCGATAAACTTGGCGAACTTGCATTTACAAACATGCGCAAACTTAACGGCTTTTATTGGAACAGCATCATAATGATGGCCGACTCCGGCGCCCGCGGTTCTCCCGCCCAGATACGCCAGCTTGCCGGAATGCGCGGCGTTATGCAAAAGCCGTCCGGCGATTTGATTGAAGTTCCGATTATATCGAACTTTAAAGAAGGCCTTACCATGGCGGAATACTTTACGTCGACGCACGGTTCGCGCAAAGGCCTTGCCGACACCGCGCTTAAGACCGCCGAAGCGGGATACCTTACCCGGCGTCTTGTATCGCTTGCCCACAACACGGTCATCACCGAACACGATTGCGGGACAAAGGAATTTGTCGCCATGATGCCGATTTATAACGGAAGCGTTCTTTCCGTATCGCTTGGAAGCGTGATATTGGGCCGCACCGCCGCCAAAGACATCATACATCCGATTACCGGCAAAGTAATTGTCGCGACCAATGATATCGTGACAAAGGTTCTTGCAAAAGAAATCGACGCGGCGGGTGTGCCGTCCGCGGATATTCGCAGCGTCCTTACATGCCAGTCCGACGGACTTTGCGCGAAATGTTACGGAATGGACTTGTCGCGGTCCGCCCTTGTCCATGTCGGCGAAGCCGTCGGCGTTATCGCGGGACAGGCAATCGGCGAACCGGGAACCCAGTTGACGCTTCGTACCTTCCACGTTGGCGGAATTGCGACGGGCGGCGCGGCGGCCGGGCACTTTATCGAAACGCACGCCGCGGGCACTGTCAAACTTGACGGCGTTCATACTATACAAAACAGCGCGGGCCGCATCGTCGTCTTGTCGCGCAACGGAAAGATTTCCGTCGTCGACAAAAAGGGCAAGGAACTGTTTACGCAAAAACTTCCATATGCGTCCATGCTGCTTGCAAATGATGGCGCGGAAGTTGAAAAGGGTGCCAAGCTTGCCGAATGGGACCCGTATTCCAACACCATACTTGCGGAAAAATCCGGCCGGGTAAAGTTCAACGACTTAATCGAAAACGTGTCGTATTCCGAAGATATGGACGCGACGACCGGAATCACAACGCGCAAGGTCGCCAATTGGAAATCCGCGACAAAGAAATCGTTGTCGCCGTCCGTATCGCTTGTCGGCGAAAACGGCGAAGTGATTTCGCTTGGCGGAAAAAAGGTTGCGGAATACATGCTTCCCATGTATGCGATTCTTTCGGTGGCCGACGGCCAGGATGTTCACGCAGGCGACGTGCTTGCGCGTATACCGGTCGATGTCAAAAAGACGGGCGACATTACCGGGGGACTTCCACGCGTCAACGAATTGCTTGAAGTTCGGCGCAGCTCCCGCCCCGCCATACTTGCCGAAGTCGACGGTGAAATCGAAATCGAAGACGAAGGCAAATCGAAAATCATCGTGCGCATAATTCCGGCGGACGGGACAATGCCGGTCGAATACGCGATTGCAAAAGGCGTCAATCTTCTTGTCCGCGCGGGCGACATCGTGAAAAAAGCAGACCAGATTGTCGACGGCGACCCGGTGCCGCAGGACATCCTTCGCATACTTGGCCAAAAAGCGTTGGCGCAATTTATGGTGGAACAGATTCAACAGGTTTACAGACTTCAGGGCGTGACGATTAACAACAAGCACGTTGAAATCCTTATCCGCGAAATGACGCGCCGCGTCGAAATCGTAAATCCGGGCGATACCGTGTTCCTTACCGGCAACGTCATAGACCGCGTCGTGTTCGAAGAAGAAAACGAACGCGTGATAAAAGACGGCGGTCGCCCGGCCGAAGCGTCGCGCATTCTTGTCGGACTTACGCGCGCATCGCTTACGTCGCGTTCGTTCATATCCAACGCGTCGTTCCAACAGACGACAAAGGTCTTGGTGGATGCGGCGATTGGCGGGTCTACGGACAAATTGGTCGGCATTAACGAAAACCTTATGGTTGGCCGCCTTATCCCCGTCGGAACCGGCGCATACGTGCGGCGGGTTCGCGAAATCGCGAAAGAAGAAGAAAAGGCCGAACGCCTGCTTGCGGAGAACGCCGGCGGCGAACAGCAGATGCTTGCTATCTAATAACTAACAGCTGACAGCTAACAACCAGGGCGCTAAGAATAAACAACTGTGAGCGAAGCGAACGCAACAGTTGTTAGCTGTTGGTTCATTTGCGAACGGAGAGAGCAAATGAAAACCCCCGCCATATTTTTCGACATCGACGGCGTGACGACAAAAAAGTTTGCGACGCCAAATTGGGATTGCTTTGGCGAACCGAACGAACATATGGTGCGCGTAATCAAATCATTGGCGCGCGATTTCACAATCGTATTCATCACCGGCCGGTGGGCCGCGGGAAGCGACAAAGTTGCGGCGCATATAAAATCATTCCTGCCTGATATTGATTGTGAAATATTCTGCAAGCCGCGGGATTATCCGGGCACGACGGCGGAATACAAACTTGCCACGGTAAAGGAATTAGAGGGAAAAGGTTATGAATTCTTTATGGGATTCGACGACCATTCCGCCGTGGTCGGATTGCTGCACAACCACGGAATGCCCGTCGCGCATGTGATAGGCAACCCGCATGATTAAGAAATCTCCTTGCTTTAATTTACTTTTTTGCCTATGGTGAACCCCGTGGAGAGAGGCAGCAAAAAAGGAATTGCAATGTCTCAAACATTCAATAAGTGCATAGCTCGCATGAAGGGCGAATTTGTCCAAGGCCTTATCGACAACAATATGCTTTTGATAGCGCCCGACCCCAAAAAATTACAAACGAAAGAAACATCGGGCCCGGCGGATGAAAATTTTTGGTTCACGCTGAAAAGCGGGGCAAAGTCTCCGTTGTTTTGGAGCATCCAAACCATCCAGGACAATCCGTGCTTGTGGTATCTTGCCGTGTCGTTGCTGGTAAACAGAATACAAGAATTGGGTCTGGAATTCGACAAAGTTGCCGGCGTGCCCGAAGGAATGACGGCGACCGCGGCGGTTGTCGGATATGAATTCGGCAAAGGTGTCCTGACAATCAGAAAACAGGAAAAAAGCCATGGCCAGGGCGGAATGATTGTCGGAAACTTGAAGCCGGAAGACAGGGTGCTTGTCCTTGAAGACGTTGCGACAACCGGCTTGTCCATATTAAGCGAAGCCGCGCTGAAACTGCAGAAACTTTCAGGGGCCAAAAATGTCAAGGACGCCGTCGTTCTGTTGGACCGCCAGCAGGGCGCGACCGAAAATCTGGCCGCCGGATGGCATATCACCGCGGACAAGGATTCCGGTCATGCAGTGGTAATGAACAATGACGGCCCCCATCCCGTGCGCCTGCATTCAGTCCTTACCCAAAGCGAAGCGATTAAATACTGGAACCCGACAACACCGCATCACAAGGCGATGAAACCGATTATCGAAAAATATCTGGCACAAAATACAAAATAAAAAGGAACAATCATGAATCCGTATGAAAAAATCATAATCGCGCTTGATTATCCGGACGCGAAATCTGCGATGAAACTGATTCGCCGGCTTAAAGGCGTTCCGGTCAAATACAAAGTCGGCATGGAGCTGGGCACGGCGGCCGGCGTGCCGCAAATAGTAAAGGCAATCCAAAAAGCCGGCGGATACATATTCCTGGACCAGAAGTTCAAGGATATCGGAAACACGGTCAAGGGCGCTGCGCGCGCTGCGGCAGGCCTTGGCGTCGATATGTTCAATATTCATGCGACCATGAAGGTCGCGTCGCAGCAGGCCGCAATGGATGGCGCAAAGGAAGGCGCCGAGAAAAAAGGCTTGCCCATTCCGAAAGTCATCGGCGTGACGCTTTTGACCGATCATGACGGTAACGATTTGGATGAGCTGGGCATCGCCCATCATGGCATCGGTGCAGAGGCGCAAGTGATGAACTATGTCATGCGTTTGGGGTTTCTGATAAAGGAAGCGGGTCTGGACGGCGCCGTATGTTCGCCGAAAGAACTGCCGGCTATGCGTTATGTCCTGGGGCCGGACGCGACGATTGTCACACCCGGGATTCAGCCTGCGTTCATGGCTGCAAATGAACAAAAGCGCGTCACAACGCCGGCAGAAGCGATAGAAAACGGCGCATCGATGATGGTTATCGGCCGTGCGATTACCCAGGCCAAAAACCCGGTGGCGGCACTGGACATGATTGCGGAAGAAATCAATGACGCCATGCCGAGCTGGGGCAAAAATAAATTGTCTTCGCAAAGCCAGTTGGACATCAACAACCGGCTGGTAATCTGGGAAAGGAACAGACAGCGCTAAAAAAATCCCGCCCCCGGGGTGGGCCAAAGCGGGATTTTATTTTGTAGGGGCGCAATTATGCGCCCCTATTTATTTTCAAGTTTCAAATTCGGCCGGGCGGCGCGCAGGTTGGAAAGCGATTTCTCCTGGGCCGCTTTGAACGCGGTCGGTTCCCATATCTGGAAACTGTTTCCGCGGCCGACGAATATTGCGGTGTCGGTAATGCCGGCATGCTTTAATAAATCTTCCGGGACAATCACACGGCCGGTCACATCGAATTGCAACGGGCGGGCGTCTGCGAAAAGCATCGCGGACAAGTCGTCAAGTTCAGCGTCGAATACGCCCATCTGGTCCGTTGCGGCCGCCATCTTTTCCATACGGGACATGGACAACCCTTCGATACAGCCATTGGTAAAAGAACGGTAAAGAACGATTCCGGTGAATTTTTCAGAATTTACAGACGAACGAAACGGGGCAGGAATGGAAATTCGGCCCTTGGTATCCAGGCGATTTTCATAAGTGGAGAGAAACAATGACATTCGTGCCCCCGATTCGTTACTTCTTATTTATAGCAAAGGGTTTTGTGGTTGTCAATGACAATTTATAATTTTTTTATGGGATTTTATGGTCTGGGTGTGTAAATTTGAAAAAGGGCGAATAAAATTAAAATAGAATGAATTTTTTACTTGACTGCCGATTCGTTTTTTTACTAGACTTGGTGTATAGACAGGGAAAGAATTTGCAAAAGCCGCGGAAATCTGCGGAATATGCAGAAAAACAGCAAGTGATGAGTGTTATTGGTTAATGATTTAGTCTATACACAGTATATACAAACAAAAACCATTAATGTTTATCACTAAACGATAACACTAACTAAAAGGAGGAAGGAATGGCGAAAAACCTGAAAGAAATCATGGCCGCGCTTGACAAAGTCCTGACCACGACTGTCTGGGTCAATGCTGACCGCCAGATTGTGTCGCTGGCCGACGAACTTTGCATCGGCGCGGGAACGGCACCGCGCACCATCGAAGACCTGCCGCGCGCATCGCTTACCGGTGCGTATGTGTCTTTGCAGATTCGAAGCGATGATTTCACCGTTGCCGCGGAATCGCTTGATACCGCAAATCTTGCCGCCAAGGTAAAAGAAATGGTCTTTGCCGAAGCGAAAAAGATTATGGACGAAGCGGCGGGCAGCACATCCGAAAAAATCGCGATGGCCGCATAGTCGTGCTGGTGTTTGTGCTGGTGGCTTGTGGTTTGGATGTATGCAATATTTCCATAAACCCATACTACAAGTCACCGGCACGAACCACAAGCCACCAGTTTCCCGTTAAGGGAAGGAAGGGAGAACCCGTCATGTCGAAAGATGCGGCGGGTTTTTAATGTTGAATACTGAATGCTGAAAGATGAATTACTGCGTCAGTTATTTATGGTTGTCTACTATAGTAGACAAGATGTTTTACATATATTTGATTGCGGTGGTTATTAAAACT
>WRCO01000009.1 GCA_009783855.1 Alphaproteobacteria bacterium | reverse complement strand
TGTGTGTGTAGCTTTCTGCGGGTTTCAACGCGGTGTGCCTGTAGGGAACGAATATCCTCGGCCTCATGGGACCTTCGATAACCGACCCCTGCAAATCGTGTGATGCGTTCTACAAATCTCATAGCGGGATTATAGCATAAAGATGGCATGGTGGGGCAAATAAAAATTTGGCCATCTCGAACCGGGGAACTATAACCCCTTAAATGCTTCGACCATAACCTTCTTCGCCTCTGCCAAATTGGTATGAAGCCGTCCGCCCGCGGCAAGGTCGTGCCCCCCGCCGCCGATTTTTTCCGCAAGTTCCCGGATGGGAATCCTTCGCGACCGAAGCGATACGCCGATTTCGTCCGCGCGCGCTTCTTTAAGCACTACGACGAATTCAACGCCCTTTATGCGGCGAAGGAAAAATATCATCTCGGTTTCGCCCGAATCCAGTTTTTTATAATATTTGTTCGGAACAACCGCCATGGCAAGACGCCCGTTGTGAAAAAATTCCGCCGCGGCAATAACGTTCGCCTGGGCCAATATGTCGTGCCGGGTCGCGATATTCAACCCTTCGGAAATTTCGCGTATATCCGCGCCCAAATCCACAAGTTCCGCCACAGCGCGAAGCGGCCGGCTGTTCCCGGATACAAATGCGAAATTTCCCGTATCCGCATATATCCCGGCGCAAAGGCATGTCGCGGCGTCGGCGTTTATTTTCCAATCCGCCGCGCATGCGATGTCGAAAATCATTTCGGCCGCGGATGATGCGCCGTCGTCGACAAATTCCAATTCGGCCGAAACATCGAACGTCTTGTGGTGGTCGATTTTTATCGTCGTACCCGCCGCGGAAAACAGCGCCCTGCCCGCATCGCCCAATTGCACACCCGCCCCCACATCGACAAGTATCATAAGGTCGTACCTGTTGTCCTTTATTTTTTCGGCGAATATAAAATCCCCCCGCCCCGGCATAAAGTCGTACGAAATCGGCATGTTTCCGTCATACGCGACAACCGCGTCTTTGTCGAAATTCGATTTGACAAGGTGGCAAAGCCCAAGCGCGGAGCCGACCGAATCGCCGTCCGCATTCCTGTGCCCGAATATGACGATGGATTCCGCCGCGCGGATTTTCGACGTCATCAAATCTATTTGTTTTTTATTCATTATGTAAGCCTTTTTATCATCGCGATGGCATTTTCAAGTATTATCGCCGCCGCGATTGAATCGTTTGTCGTTTGCCGCTTGCCAGTTGCCGCCTGCCGTTCTTCCGCTTCGACCGATGTCAAATTTTCATCCACAAAACCCACCGGCACCCGCACAGATGCGGATATCTTTTCCGCAAATTCCCGCGCCGCGCGCGTCGTCGCAGAATCAGTCCCGTCGGCATACCGCGGCAGTCCGATGACAATACCGGCAATCTTTTCGGATTTGACCAGCTCTTCAACAAGGCTGTCGGCCGGCGCCCGGCGACTATCGACTATTTCTCTTGGGAATACGAATTCCCGCCGGTCATCGCTTATCGCGACGCCTATGCGCCGGGCGCCCCAATCAATACCCACAAGGCGCCCATCGGACGGAATATTTGCCGCAAAGTCCTTGAAATCTGGATATAACATGATATTATTATACGGACAAAATTAATAAATAGCAAATCGGATACAAAATATGTCTTTTACCAAACAACAATTGCAAAAATTCGCGCACTCGGCGCGGATAGAAATTTCGGACGAACAGCTTGACCGGATGAATATCAGTTCTGTTGCCGATTGGCTTGATAAATTACAGGCGGTCGACACAGCGGACATCGTCCCCATGCTTACCCCGGCGGACGGCGATGCGCCCCTGCGTGAAGACATTGTTACCGCCGACAATATCCGCGACGCCATTCTGTCGAACGCGCCGGACACCATCGACGGCTATTTCACCGTGCCAAAAGTTATGGACGAATAAAATGATAAACCTGACATTGACCGAAGCCCTTGCCAAACTTCGCGCGCGTGAAATTACGGCGACGGACCTGACGCGCGCATACCTTGACCGGATTGAAAAGTTTGGAGCGGAATTGAATTGCTATATCACCGTGACTGCTGAACGCGCTTTGGCGGACGCGGCGGAATCCGACCGGCGTTATGCGGCGGGAAACCCGCGGCCGTTGGAAGGCATTCCAATCGGCATGAAGGACCTGTTCGCGACCAAGGGAGTCCGCACGACCGCCGCGTCCAAAATGCTTGAAAATTTTATACCGGAATACGAATCAGCGGTTTCGCAAAGATTGGCGGATGCGGGGTGCGTCATGCTTGGCAAAGTCAATCTGGATGAATTCGCGATGGGCGGCATGTCGAAAACGTCTTTCTTCGGCACGCCGGTAAATCCATACCAACGGGATAAAAAACTTACCGCCGGCGGTTCATCCGGCGGCTCGACCGCCGCGGTTGCTGGCGGACTTGCGCTTTGTGCGACCGGTACGGACACCGGCGGCTCGATTCGGTTTCCATCAAGCATCACGGGGCTTGTCGGGATGAAGCCGACATATGGAGTATGCAGCCGCTATGGATGCATCGCGTTCGCGTCAAGCCTTGACCATCCGGGCCCAATCGCGCGCAGCGCTTCCGATGCGGCATTGATGCTTTCCGCGATGGCGGGATGCGAGCCGCGCGAAAGCACATCCGCCGCGCGCGCCGACGATATTGCAAAATCACTTGCCGAACCTTTGGCGCCATTGCCTCTTTCCGGAATTAAAATCGGAATTGTGAAAGAATTCAACGATGTCGAAGTTTCCAACGATGTAAAAACGGCACAGCAAAAACATATCGAAAACCTGCGCGCCGGCGGAGCGGAAATTATCGAAGTCTCCATACCGCATATCCTTAACGCTTTGGCTGTCTATTATATAATCGCCCCGGCCGAAGCATCGTCAAACCTTGCCCGATATGACGGCATGCGTTACGGACTTCGCGTGCCCGGTTCTGATTTGATTGATACTTACAAGAAAACAAGAGCCGCCGGATTCGGCGACGAAGTGAAACGCCGTCTTATAATCGGCACCGCCGTATTGTCGTCCGAATCGTACGACGCGTATTTTATGCAGGCGGCGCGCGTGCGAAGGTTGATAGACGACGGATGGCGGGCGGCGTTCGAAAAATGCGACTTTATAATCTGCCCGTCAAGCGCGAGTACCGCGATACCGATTGATTCCCAGATGACGCCTTTGGACGGATACGCGCTTGACCTGTTTACGGTCGCGATGAATTTGTCGGGACTTCCCGCGGCATCCGTGCCGGCGGCGCTGGCTGTGAACGGTCTGCCCCTTGGGCTGCAAGTCGTCGGCCGCCGATTTGATGACAAGCGCGTGCTGCAGCTGGCCAAACATATCGAACAGTTCGCAAATCTGGACAACCGCCCGACGGTAATCATGGGGGAATGAAATGATAAACGCAGAAACATTAAAAATCGGCGCGAACATGCGTTTGAAGATTTTGAACGAAAAAATCCAAAACGGCATGACAAATCATACCGACCAGAAACAAACAGAATTTTATAAGGCGACGCAGGAACTAGCAAAACTGGCAACCGAGAAATACGAACGGCAAATGGAAGAAGCAAAAGAGTACAGAAATGACCAACCGGATATCTATGATTTGAAAACCAGAAATATCACCCTGGACTATCAGACTGTTCTTGACATGCTTATTGCCGATGCGAATGAATTTGCAAGCAAGAAAAACAGATAACCCGGACAGCATCATGGCAACACAAAAGTACACGATAAAAGGCAAAACGGGCGATTGGGAACTTGTCATCGGACTTGAAACCCATGTCGAAGTCCACAGCAACAGCAAACTGTTCAGCGGCGCGTCGGCCGATTACAATCCGTCCGTGCCGGCAAACACGCAAGCGTCGTTCGTCGACGCGGCGATGCCCGGCATGCTTCCCGCTCTTAACCGCGAATGCGTCGACCAGGCAATTCGTTTCGGCCTTGCCATCAATGCGGAAATTTCACGGAAAAGCATTTTCGCGCGGAAACAGTATTTCTATCCCGACCTTCCCCAAGGATATCAGATTTCGCAACCCCCGGGCAAGCCGCCCGTTGTCGGCCGCGGATGGTTGGAAATTACCGACGACAATGGCGCACCGAAAAAAATCCTTATCGAACGCGCGCACCTGGAACAGGATGCCGGTAAAAACAAGCACGACATGCATCCGTCGAAATCGTTCGTGGATTTGAACCGCTCTGGTGTTGCGCTTCTTGAAATCGTGACGTTTCTGGATACGAAAAATCCGGATGAAAATTCATATATAACATCGCCGGACGAAGCCGAAAAATACCTTCGCGCCGTGCAAGAGACCGTACGCGCCCTTGGCGTGTCGAACGCCAACATGGAAGAAGGAAGCATGCGCGCCGATGTGAATGTGTCCGTGCGCAAAGCTGGCGAAAAGGAATTTCGCACACGTACGGAAACAAAAAACATGGTGTCGTTCAAATTCATCAAAAACGCGATTGAATTCGAAGCCCGCCGCCAAATCGAAATCTATGAATCAGGCGGCACGGTTTCGCAAGACACAATGCGTTACGACCAGAACAGCGGAAAGACTTCCGTCCAGCGCTCTAAAGAAGACGCGCTTGATTATCGTTATTTTCCCGACCCGGATTTGCTGCCGCTGGTTATTACCGATGAACAGATTGAGCGTATCCGCGCCTCCCTGCCCGAAATGCCGGGCGCGCGCCGCGCGCGCTATACGGCGGATTTCGGCCTTTCGGAATACGATGCCGCGCGCCTTACCGAATCGGTCGAAACATCCGGATTTTTCGAAGAAGCAATCGACGGCAAAAAAGAACGTGCAAAACCCGTCGCCAACTGGATGCTTTCGGAATTGTCCGCGCATCCGGAATTCGAAATGAAGCCCGGCGATTTGCGCGAATTGGTCGATATGATTTCGGTGGGCGACATATCCGGAAAAATCGCCAAAGACATATTTATCAAAATGCTTGACGGCGAACCGGGCGCGCCGCGTGAAATCGCCGAACGTCATAACCTGAAACAAAATAACGACACCGGCGCCATTGCGGCGGCGGTGGACGCCGTGCTTGCCGCGAATGCGGCGCAAGTGGCCGAATACAAATCCGGCAAGACGGGCATGCTTGGCTTTTTTGTCGGACAGGTTATGAAGCAAACCGGCGGCACCGCAAACCCGGCGGCGGTAAATGAAATTTTGAAAGAAAAGCTGAACTGATAAAGGAGAAATCGAATGAGCAAGACGGAACAAAAAATTATGATGATGCCGAAAATTGTTTTTAACCCTGATTATGAAACACCGCTGTACGAAATGACATGGATAGCCGGAGAACCAAATAAAACCACGAAACCAGAAACCAAAAAGACTAATATGAAAAGCCAAACACCAAAAGTCATCACGCTTGACTATGACCCCGTATTTGGGGCGAAACTTGTTGAAACCGACGCGCCGGAAACGACCGCCGGCACGAATAATGCTTTTGCGCAAACTCAAAAATTTTCGCGCGGACGTAAAGCGATATTCAAAAGAACGCGGAACAAATAACGCCTGTTAATTCCTGTCAATGACAGCTATGAAAAAATTCTATATCAAAACTTTCGGCTGCCAGATGAACGTGTACGACAGCATGCGTATCGCGTCCATGTTTCGCGCGATGGGATTCGCCGAAACGGATGACGCAAAGGCGGCGGATGCGATTGTGCTTAATACATGCGCGGTGCGCGAAAAGGCGACAAATAAAGTGTTCAGCGAGCTTGGCCGACTGCGCAGCAATAAAAAACCGGACGCGATATTCGGCATCGTCGGATGCGTCGCGAGAGAGGCGGGCACGGATGCGTTCCGCCGGATTCCGGAATTGAATTTCGTTCTGGGCCCGCAGACCTATCACAAGCTGCCGGAAATAATCGCGAACCCGGGTGTAAAATTATTGGACATTGAATTGCCGGGGCTTGAAAAATTCAACGCCCTTGATAATTCAGCATTCAAGATTCATCATTCGGCATTCGCGTATGTTCCAATCCAAGAAGGATGCAACCATTGCTGTACATATTGCATAGTGCCGTTTACCCGCGGACGGGAATTGTCGCGCCCGTTCGACGATGTCATGCGCGATGTTCATGCGGCGGCGGATGCGGGCGCGATTGAAATCTGTTTTCTTGGCCAAAATGTAAACGGGTACAAATTTTCTTTGGCAAACCTTATCCGCGAAACCGCGAACATTGAATCGGTCAAACGCATCCGGTTTACATCGTCGTACCCCACCGAAATGTCCGACGATTTGATTGCGTTATTCGGTACGGAACCAAAGCTTTTGCCGTTTTTGAACATGCCTATACAAAGCGGGTCCCAGAATGTATTGACAAGGATGAACCGTCCGTATTCTTTGGAGCTATATCTCGGCATAGTTGATAAATTGAAAAATATTCGCCAGGACATTCAGATTTCATCGGACTTCATCGTCGGGTTTCCGGGCGAAACAGATGAAGAATTTGAACAAAGCTGTGACGTCGCGCAAAAGGTCGGATATATAAATTCTTTTTCGTTCAAATACAGTCCGCGGCCGCATACCGCCGCCGCGTTGATGCCCGGCCAGATTCCGGAAAATATAAAAAAACAACGCTTGAAAATCCTTGACGGCATCCTTAACGAAAACAACCGCGCGTTTAATGAATCATGCGTTGGAAAAATATTTGAATGCCTTGTCGAAGGTCCGGACAAAACCGGTAAACATCTGATTGCAAGGACGCCTTATATGCAGCAAATAATCATCCCGAAAACCGATTCGGCGCTGGTCCCGGTTCGCGTAACTTCTGCGAACAAATGCAGCCTTCGCGGAGAAGTTGTCAAAAATCAATCCTGATACTGGCGCCCAGTTTATAAAACCTTCCTAAATCCATATCCATAACCGCGGCATTTAAGCCGACGCCAAAACCATCGCGCGGAGAATTTATATCGGCGCGAATTCCGAACTCGCCGCCGCCGGAATGATACGCCAACCCGTACGCGCCGTATTCCGTTTCGATACCCATGTTTACTTCTCTGTATCCCATGCGCCCGCCGCCCGCGAATGTGATTTCTGAAAAACTGTCGTACAATACGCGCGACGAAAAGCCGTGTGCGCGGACAAACGGCGTTATATGGAAGCCGCCGCGGACAAACGCTTTTGCGCCAAGTTCGGCGGTGCCGTGATACGCGGTGCCGCGCGGGTCGAACGTCATGCCGCCAAGGCCGTCGTGCACGGGTCCTGTTTGGAAATTTGCAAATAAGACGCCGGCATTCGCCGCGGCATAAAATATTCTGTAATCCATCCGGCCGCGAATATCGAAACCGTAAAATATGCCGTCGAATTCTTCCAACCCGGAATTTGAGAAATCGCCCGCGCGAACCGACACGCCGAACGATGCGTTGCCCGCGGATATATCAAAACCGGCATTCGCGGAATACAAAGTCAAATCGTCGCCGAATATCGTATCCGTGCCCGCCATATCGTCGGTGCGCGAAAACATGGCAAACACCCTTAACGGATTCATAAGTCTTGCCGGGCGAAGCGCGACGCTGTTTTCAATAACATTGTACAGCTGGACCATTGATTGCGCGGCATCCAAACGCTGGATAAGTCCCGGATATGCCCCGACATCGCGCAAATCGTCCAAGAACCAACCCTCCGGACTGTCCAGAAGCCGGCTGTAATCCGTCACCCGCGATACGACAAGGATTGCGACACTGTCCTCGTCGCGCCATACGACTTTCGTATCGAACATCCCGGGCGGCCCGGCACTGATGAAAATAAATCCCGCGCGGTGCGCGTCGGCAAGAAGGATATGTTCGCCAGACTTTGGCATTCTGGGAAGAACGAAAGTAACAGCGCCTTGGATTTCCACCGGCATGACATACGGCAGACAGCACAGATTGAAATGAATTTCCGAATTCCGCAATATTAATTTTCCGGCGCCGTTCGACTGGGCTTCCTTTACGATATCCATAAAATGCGCGCCCTTGGCATTTTCCACAAGATGACTTGTCGATGCGGGCGCGCCGCCAAAAATCAGCATGTACAAAGCGACAAAAATGGAAATTTTATCTCTCACAGTCGGCCGACGATTCTAGGAATATAATCACAATATTGTCAACGCGAAATTTTTTCCGTTTGCGATTGCTCAGTTTTGCTGTTATCATTAAATCAATAAGAAAGAGATTAAGTTGAGAACGATTGCAGAGCATTCCCTGTCCGGGAAAACGTGGGTCGAATCGGGAACCGAAAAACAGGACAATATTGCCAAAAGCGTTCTTCAGGCGCGCGGCGTTACCGACCCCGCCGACGTGCAGAACTTCCTTTGCCCGTCCATAAAGGACCAGATGCCGGACCCGAATGTTTTGACCGGGATGGAGCGCGCCGCCGAAATTGTAAAAGACGCCGCGCGTGCGGGCAAACGCATCGCGATATTCGGCGACTATGACGTCGACGGCATAACATCAACCGCAATCATTGTAAAATATCTGCGAAGCGTCGGCCTTGACCCGCTTTGGCATCTGCCGTCGCGCGACGGCGAAGGGTACGGCCTTAACATCGCCGCAATTGAAGAATTGGCGGATGCGGGCGCGGAAATTCTTATTACCGTCGATTGCGGGATATCCAGCGTTCGGGAAACTGCGCGCGCCAAAGAGCTTGGGCTTACGGTCGTTGTAACCGACCATCACAGCCCCGGACCAAATCTTCCAAATGCGGACGCGATTATAAATCCAAAGCGCGCGGACGATACGTCCGGGCTTTCGTATCTTGCGGGCGTGGGCGTCGCGTTTATGTTTCTGGTCGCCCTTAACCGGGCATTAAGGGATGCGGGTCATGACGTGTCGGGCGCCAATTTGTTGGAATATATGGATATGGTCGCGCTTGGGACGATTTGCGACACGATGCCGCTTGTGGGACTTAATCGCGCTTTTGTCGCGACGGGACTCAAGATAATAGACGCAAGGCAGAATCTTGGCCTTCGCACACTTATGGATATCGCGGGCGCGAAAAAGGCAAGCGTGTATGTCGCGGGGTTTGTAATCGGACCGCGCCTTAACGCCGCCGGACGCCTGTCAAGCGCGTCGCCCGCATTGGAATTATTACTTACCGACAATCCCGGCACCGCCGCGATTCTGGCGGAACAGTTGGACAAACAAAATCAGGCGCGCAAAGATATCGAAAACGGCATTCTTATGATTGCGTCGGAGATGGCGGAAAAATGCTGTGATAATGGCCGGCACAGTCTGTTTCTTTGCGGCGACAACTGGCACGGCGGCGTTATGGGAATCATCGCCGGACGGTTAAAGGACAAATTCGGCATGCCGACGTGCGTCGCGTCGAAAACGGACGGCATTATAAACGGCAGCGGGCGCGGAACGCCCGGCGTAAACCTTGGCGCGATTATTCACGAAGCGCTTGACGCCGGAATACTTACCGAAGGCGGCGGCCACGCGGCCGCGGCGGGCTTTTCATTATTGGAAGAAAACGAAGGCGCGTTTTGCGAATTTTTGGAAAGGCGCGTTTCCGAAATACTTGACGGCGAACGCCCAAGACAGGAAATCATAATCGACGCACAGCTTGATGCGGGCGGCGCGAATATGAAGCTTGTCCGGGAAATGGAATCATTGGCGCCGTTCGGACAGGGTAATCCGGAACCGATGCTTATGATATACGGCGGCGAATTGGCATACGCGACAACGATGGGCGGCGGCGGGCATATCCGCGGCTCTTTACGGACAAGCGCGGGTGTAAGTTTAAGCTTTGTCGGCTTTAACCTTGCATGCGGCCCGATTGGTCAGTTTTTGCTGGACGAATCGAATATAGGTCGTAAAATAACGATGTGCGGCCGCCTGACATGTAACGAATACAACGGACGAACGTCGGCGCAATTTATCATAGAGGATGTCGCGATATAAGAGCATAGATAATAGAGCATAGATTATTGCTTTGATGTCTTGACTTTTATGCCTACAATGAAAGTGTAAAGGTTATAACCAATGAAAAAATCTATTATCTGTGCTCTATGCTCTATGCTCTTGTCAACATTCGCATCCGCAAATGTTGACAGCGCGCTTGTCCGCCGCGCCGAAGATTATTTGAACGGCATTACGGGCCTTACCGGCGATTTTACCCAAACCGCGGGCGGACGGCGCGACACCGGAAAATTCCACATGCTTCGCCCCGGACGCGTGCGGCTGGATTACAATCGTACGCCGATACAATTGATTGCCGACGGCCGCGATTTGTATTTCTTTGATAAATCTTTGGACCAGATAACCACCGTGCCGCTTACATCGACGCCCGCCGGAATTCTTGTAAGGCCGAATATAAATCTGCGCACCGCCGACATAGCCGTCACGGAAACAAACGCGGACACGAACACATTCTCATTAAGAATGCACATTAAAGATTCGCCGGGGCTTGGCAATATGCTTGTCGTGTTTGACAATAATCCGGTTCGCCTTAACGCATGGACGGTGACGGATGCGACCGGCGCAACAACAGAAGTCAAGTTTGCCAACCTGCAGACCAAAACAGATTTCGGAAGAAACTTTTTCCAAATCCAACGGCACAGAACCACAACGCCCGCCAGCGGCGGCGACGCATTCTTTGAATAGAAAGGCCTGGTATGAGCAAAAAAGAAAACCTTAAAAACGGTTCAAAAAGCTTTGCAGGCGGCGGTAACTTCAAGTCCCAAGGAATAAAAAATGTTCGGAATATCACCAAGTGAATTCTTATTAATCCTTGTCGTCGCGATTGTGGTGATACCCGCGAAAAGCTGGCCCGATGTGGCGCGCATTGTTGCGCGCGCGGTTAAATTCGTCCGCGAACTTGTATGGAAAATCACGGACGCGGCGGAAGAAATCAAAGAACAAATCGAACTTGAAAAGCCCATCACGGACCTTACCCAGAAAACAATGGACGACGTTATGAGCGTGTTCCGGGTACCGGAAGACAAAAACCGTAGGGGCAAATATCATTTGCCCCGCAAAACACCAACAAAAAACAAAGCATGAATTTGTTGGAATTATCAGGGGCAAATGATATTTGCCCCTACGCCACAAAGTAAAGACAAAAAATGAAGATGACCATGCTTCAACATTTCGTCGAACTTCGCAATCGCATCCTTTGGACGATGCTGTTTTTTGCAATCGCCGTCGTCGCCGGATTTTTCGTCGCACCGTATGTTCAAGAAGTTTTGTTGCAACCGCTTATCGCGTCATGGCCGGGCGGCACGATTCTTTACACACGCGTCACCGACGGATTGATGATTGAATTCCGGCTTGCGCTGTTGTTCGCGGTATTCGCCGCGACTCCGTTCGCGCTTTATCATATATGGTCGTTCGCGTCGCCGGGGCTGCAGCCGTCCGAACGCCGGTTTTTCGTGCCGATGCTTGCCATATCGCCCGTGCTGTTCCTTGCCGGCGCGGCGTTCGCGTATTTTGTAATCTTTCCGGTGATTTTCGATTTCTTCATATCGCTTAACCAAACGCGCGCGATGCCAAGCGTTTTGCTGCCCACAGCGACCGACCATTTGGCGTTTGTCATCAATCTTTTGAAAGCGTTCGGAATCGCGTTTCAATTGCCGCTTGTGCTCATAGCGCTGAACCGAATCGGGGTTCTTTCGCGACGCATGGTCGTAAAATCGCGCCGGTTTGCGATGGTCGGGATATTTATTTTTGCGGCGGTGCTTACCCCGCCGGATATATTGTCACAGATTCTTCTTGCTTTGCCGCTTCTTTTGTTATTCGAAATTTCGATATTATTTATGAAGAAAGATTAAGAAAATCCACCGGATTTATGGTATAATTTATGCGTGAAAAAAGTCCTGTGCCTTTTGCCTGTCGTCATGCTCCTTTGGTCTTGTGATTTAACGCCAAAGGTTTCGGGCGCCGTCCACAGCGTTGCCACGGGCCGGGAACAACGCCCACCGCCGGGGACGGTCGCCCATTATGGCACACCCGCGACCGATTTGTACGGCCGCGCGGAACCGGAACACGTAAGCAAAAACGATTTCATCCTTAAAGAAAGTCCGGACGATTACAGGCCGCCTCCGCCGCCCGCCCCGACACCCGCGCCGGAACCGCGCCAGAGCGAAAGCGCCCCGCCCCGCCCCGCGTCGGATGCCGATGACCCGCTTCTTGTGCCCGCGCGCATAGCAGCGGCGCCTCCGCCGACAATTATCGCACCGGAAACAAGCGAAGTCACCGTGCAAAGAGGCGACACGGTGTTCAGCATTTCTCGTCGGACAAACGTTCCCGTCCGCGATTTGATTGAAGCGAACAATCTTCGGCCGCCGTATACGCTTGCCATCGGTCAAAAGCTGCAAATTCCGGGCGCGCGTTTTCATACCGTCCGCGCGGGCGAAACGCTTTACTCCATAAGCCGCGCTTACAGCGTGGACTTAAGTACTCTTGCCCGTGAAAATAATATCGAAGCGCCGTTCGGGCTTGCGGTCGGACAACGGCTTCGCCTTCCTGCGACCGTCACGACCATGGCGGCGACGCGCACGGCTGATACACCCGCGGCGGCTGCGGCGCCCGCGCCCGCAGAGGCGCCGACAATAACGGAAACACGGACAGTGTCGTCAAGACCGACCGGAAGGCTTCCCGCAACGCCCGCGCGCGCCGGCACCCGGTTTGCCTGGCCGGTTCAGGGGCGTGTCATATCGCCGTTCGGCGCAAAGCCAAACGGCCTGTTCAATGACGGGATAAACATATCCGCGCGCGCCGGTACGGCGGTAAGGGCTGCGGAAAACGGCGTTATCGCATACGCCGGAAATGAATTGCGCGGCATGGGCAATCTTATAATTATCCAGCATGCGGGTGGGTGGATGACGGTGTACGGGCATCTTGATACTATGACGGTCCGGCGCGGCGCGCGCGTGAATCTTGGCGAAAAAATCGGCACGGTGGGAAGCACCGGCCGGGTGACGGAACCTCAATTGAATTTCCAAATCCGCCGCGGAACGAAAGCGTATAATCCGACGACGCAGTTAAGGCGATAATGTGATCCGTGTTGGTGTCGGTGCCCGTGACCGTACCGGTAATTATAAAGGATGTCCACTATAGCAGACATCCTTTATTTCATGCGTTAATTTTTGTTTTATGCGTTAATTAATGATTGTCCAATATATTGGACAACCGTGCCAACCACCGGCACGAACCACCAGCCACTAATTAAAAAGCATCGGCATTATGGCGTCCATTATGGCGCCCGCTGTCGGCACCGCATTCCACGCCGCGGTCCGCCATCCGAACGTTTCGGGAATTCCGCGCGGCTCGTCAAGCATGACAAGCATGGTGTATTGCGGCGATTCAATCGGAAACGCGACAATGAACGAAGTCATGTTGCGGGTCCGGTCTATCGCGCCGTCCACGCGTTTTTCCGCAGTCGAAGTTTTTCCGCCTATGTTTATTCCGGCGACACGTGCGCGGCGTCCGCTTCCCTCTTCTGCGGTCATGAACAGGATTTCGCGAATTTCTGCGGAAAGTTCGCTTGATATGACGCGCGCGCCGTCTACGGGCCCGATACCGCGTCGCTGCATCGTGGGCCATATATAAACCCCGCCGTTCACCATCGCGTTAAATGCAAGTATCAAATGCATGGGCGTCACCGCGATTCCGTGTCCGAAAGATATTGTCGCGCGTTCGACCGGCCCCCATTGCGCGGGCATAAGCGGCCTCTCGGTCCGGCCGAATTCCAAATCCAGCGCACGGTCCATAAATGTCTTTCTGAAGAATTCCGCCTGGGCCGACACAGGCATGTCCAAAGCAATCTGCACAGACCCGACGTTGGACGAATGGCGCAGTATTTCCGCCACCGAAATACTTGGGCGCGGCGGGCGAAAGCTTGATATATCGGAAATTGTCGCGGATACGCGGCCGTGCCGGTTAAGAATCCGATAAGGGCGCGATACGTTATATTCCCGGGTAAGAGGAATGCCGTGTTCCGCCGCCATTACGGTATTGAAGACTTTGAAGCTTGAACCCATTTCATAAACGCCGCGCAGGGGCAGATTCTTCATAAGGCTTGGGTTATACAGCGCGCGGTTTTCCGGGTCAAAATCGGGAAGCGACACCATCGCGATTATTTCCCCGGTGCGCGCATTCATAAGGATGCCCATCGCTCCAATCGCGCTGAACCTTTGTTTTGCGGCGGCAAGTTCCCGATGAAACACGGATTGAATGCGCGCGTCGACGGAAAGGACAAGCGGGTCGCGATTTTCCGAAAGGTATCTGTTCTCGGTGCGCTCCATCCCCTCTAAACCGCGCATGTCCGTGCCGACAAACCCGACCACGTGCGAGAACAGGCTTCGTTTCGGATATCTGCGCTGTTCCGTTTCTTCGACCGACACTCCGGGGATTCTTGCGCGTTTGACTTCGGCGCGCTGTTCGTCGGACGCCATCCGGCGAAGGAATATAAACCGTCGCCCTGAATCAATATCGTCAAGCGCGCGCGCGACGCTTATTTCCGGAATGACGCTGTTTATAAATCGCGCGGCCTGTTCCCGGTCGCGCACATGCGGCGGGCGCAAGACTATGTGCCCCGATACGACATTAGTCGCAAGTATGGCGCCGGTCCGGTCAACAATGTCCGCGCGCTGTGACACCCAGTATCCCTGTCCGCTTCCGCGGCGGGTGGCGCCGCTTGTCTGCATGCCAAGATGTATGGTGCGCACGGCGAACGCCGCGAACGCGATTATAAAAAGCCAATGCATGATTCGCAGACGCACGGAACTCTCCGACTTTGCGGACGCGCTTATATTTTTGATTATGTCTTTGCCGACTTCGAACATTTTTTCCCTGGTGATTCGTGGCTGGTGCCGGTGGCTCGTTATCTTAACGGTATCTCGCCTATATTTATATTCTTTCCGAACCCTATGGTTTCAAATCTTGGGAATGCCATGGATACGATGCCGCGAAGGTTTTCCGGACGCAAAAGCCCCGAAAAATACGCCCGCTTTTGCGCGTATTCCTGTTGCGTTCGTATAATCGCCGTCTTTGTCCGGGCGCGGTCTTTTTCCTGGATCCTGAACGCCACCTGGAACGCCGCAATCATGATGAAAGCGACTATTAAAAGCCCCAAGCCCAATTGAAACATCTTTTCGTCTTCGCGCATAAATGACCCCTGTTGCTAACGCTATTCTATCACAAACTTTCCGGAAATAAAATTATTCTTGACGGGTCTATTTTATCTATATATAGTGCCGTTCGGTTGTTTTTGGCACAATATATTGTATTGGGACAGATTCGGTAGTTTCCTATTGCAAATACAGACCGATACGCTATATTCCGCCGGTGTCTTAACCAAGGGAAGGAAAAAATGGCTTTAATTCATATTAATGATTCTGATTTTGATTCAAACGTGGCTGGGGGCATTACGCTTATAGACTTTTGGGCGGAATGGTGCGGCCCGTGCCGTATGTTCGGCCCGATATTCGAAACCGCCGCCGCGAAACACCCGCACATAAAATTCGCAAAGTTCGAAATCGACGACGCCAACCGCCGCGTGCCCGCGAAATACGGGGTGCGGTCCATTCCGGCGGTGCTTGCGTTTCGGGACGGAGAGGTTGTATCGACGCGGACCGGCCTGTTGTCGGAACAAGAATTGGAAAGCTGGATTAATGAATTTGCGGATGGCGCGTAATGCTTCGCAATATGAAAAAAGGACTATGTCATGACAAAGAAAAATTATAAGACGATAGAGCTTGACCCAAAATACATCCCCAAAAAAACCGAAGAATACATGTGCGAAACACAGCGCGCGTATTTTTACAAACTTCTTCATGACATGCGCGAAGAAATCACCGCGACAATGAACGATGTTATGGGCACGCTTGACATCAAACATAAAACCGAAGGCGTGGCGGATGATTTCGACACCACCACTTTTGAAATCGAAGCGGATATGCGGTTGCACGCGCACGAACGCAGTGTTGCGGTAATGGGTCAAATCGACGCGGCGCTTGACAGGCTTGAGAAAGGCACATTCGGATACAGCGTGCTGTCCGGCGACGAAATCGGGCTCAAGCGCCTTATGGCGCGTCCGTTCGCCCCGCTTACTTTGGAAGAACAGGAAGAAAGCGAGAAGAAAAGACGATAAAAAAACGCCGCGAAAGCGGCGTTTTAATTAACAGCCCCGACATATTAACTAGTTATCCGTTACAGCTGCCCGCCCGCCTGTCTGAACCGTAAAATTCAATTTCATTTCTGTTAAAATGGATTTCAACGCTTCAAGGGGACCGCTTACACTGCATTCATTTGGCCGGACTCTCATAAAAGTACCGCCATCACAATCAAATTCTGGGCTTTTGTTGGGCCTTTGTACGCAATTAGCTGCCCTGCGGAAACGCTGACATTCCTGAAAGGACGGAATGCTTCCATGTGATGTGCCCGCCGGGTTTCTAATAATAATATTTTCGTTCCCCTTGGCCTCCCCCCGGATTAAACTTCTTGCCTGATTATGCGCCACACTGTGCGATTCCGTCGTGTCGCCGCGCGTAACCCGTTCCCGGGCCGCTTCTTCAACAGGCTCCGTATCCGCAACACGCGCACCCGCACCGGATATTGCAAACACCGCAAGCAGCGCCCCGGTGATTAATAGTGTCTTGTCCATGGTTTCTCCTTTATTGGTTTGTTTTTGGGTTTATTGCAGGGGAGCACCCCATACGCCACATATAATCGTGTTAATATCTCCCGCATATATCATAGCGGAATTATATCACAGTTTTTGCCATTCCCAAAATCAAATGTATAAAAAACAGACTGTCTACCATAGTAGACAGCCATAAACAACCGACACACCAATTCAACTTTCAACTTTCAACATTCATCATTAAAATCCCCCGACCACAAGCTTTGGGTCAATCGCGACATTCCGCCAATACACGCCAAGGTGAAGATGCGGCCCGGTAGACCGTCCCGTCGACCCGACCGTCCCGATGACATCGCCCCGGCGCACCGTATCGCCGACGCGCACATCTTTGCTGTCCATATGCATATATGCGGAAACAATGCCGTGCCCGTGCGATATAAAAATCGTCTTGCCGTTAAAGAACATGTCGGCGGCGATAATCACAACCCCGTCGGCGACCGGTTTGACCTTTGTGCCGCGCGGCGCCGCAATATCGACGCCAAGATGCGGACGGCGCGGATAATTATTGACTATGCGGCGCGACCCGAAAACCGCGCTTATGCGATGCCCCATCATATTATCCGGCAATCTCATATCCATAAAGCCCGTCGCGTCAAGATTCGCCGCCTCTGCGCGATTTCGCCGGACAAGCGCATTTTCGGATTCAATGCGGCGAAGAACATCCGCCGCAAGTTCGTCGAACACCCGGCTTACCGTGATTCTTTGTTCCTGGTACGTCCGCTGTTCTATTCTGTATGTATAAACGCTGCAATCGCCCGCGCGGCGGCGTGCAGGCTTGCAGAACCTTAATTGCAGATTTTCCGGATGGTCGCGGTCAAGCCCGATGATAAAAATCCCGTTCATCGATATTTTTTCATCGCCGCTGTACACGTTCCAATTGTCATCAAGTTCGCCGTAAAGCATGCCGCCCTGTCTTGCGATGCCGCAAAGGACGGGCGCGCTCGCCTCCACTCCGCGAACGCCGCAATTTGCATAAAGGGCGCAAGGCATAAGGCACAGGGCATAAATTGTAAAAAATTTTCCAACCAGCTTCATACCGTATGCCCTATGCCCTGTGCCCTATAAAAAACCGAAGATTCTCCGCAATGTCCGGCCGCATCCTTTTGGCAAGGCGGTGCATGCTTTCCATTACCGCGGGACTGTCGACAAGAGCCGAAACTTTGGGTGAAAATCCTGTGTCGATATTTTCAAGCATTCCGTAAAACCTTCCGACCGCGTCCGTTTGTTTTTTTGCCGCCTGTGCATAAAGCATAATTCCGTCCGCACCGACGCGTTTCAGTATATTGAAAATTTCCGCCCAGCCGTACGGTTCTATATTCCCAAGAAAGGCGGATAGAAAAAGTTTTTTCCCGAAAAACAAATCGTCCCGCACCGGCAAAAGCGCGCCCGCAATATCCGCAGACCACGGCAGGATGACGCCGTCCGCGCCCTTTTTGAACACAGCGTGGATTTCCGGGGCAAGCTTTGACGGGTCGCAAATTCCCGAATCTTGAAATACCGCGAAGACTTCCGTTCCTTTGCCTTCCATCCATGCCCATACGATATGAACATGCGCGGGCGCGACCGCAACAGCCCGGCTTTTCACGCGAAGCGCCATATCGGACGCCGCGACAAGGTCGGACGCGGACGCATCCGCCCCGCACCAGATGTCGGTCATAGATATTATTTCCTGTAAAGATTCCGTATAGTCTATGCTCATATTTCGCTTCCATAAGAGTATCATATTTATGCTATAATGCAAATCATGAACATTAATAAGTTCCTTTTGGGCGCACTCTGGACAACGGCGTTGGCCTTGGCGCTTGACTTCTGGCTTGACATCCGGTTTGGTTTTAATATGTTTTTGCGCGGACATTGGGCGTATCTTGCCGGGGTGCAGACGGGCTCTGAAATCGTGCACCCGCTGTTCTATGGGTCGCTTTTTGCATTCGCCATTTTGCTTCCGTTCGGGCTTTATATGATTTCCCGGCCAAGCCGGCGCATAATCCTTGAACGAAAGACGGAAATCCCGCGCCCGTATACCCCCGCGATTCCAACGGCTGTTCCCGCCGCCGCGCCGGCGTACCCGGCGTATCCCGCCGCGCAATCCGCGGCAATTCCAACACGTCCGCCGTCTGTTACCGTGCCGTCGGATTTGCATATAACGAACCCTGTGGAGCATATATCCACACCGCCGCGGGCGAACACCGTGCGCCAAGATTACGGCGTGCAATCGGCACCTGCGCCCGATTCGGACACCATCCAAAGGATTGTAACAAGCGCGGGATACATAATGAAAAAACCGCCGCGGACGGGCGGCTATACGCCGGACATATGGGCCATCGGCGCGGACGAAGTTTTGATAATCGGGAAAATAACGGCGGCGCCGGGCGCGCTTCGCACGCTTGAAGCGCTTGCGGACAAGGTTTGCGCGCTTATCGCGGACACGCTTGACGAAAGTGTTCAGATACAGGTGCGGACATTTGTCGTCGATGATATTGATTCGCTTCGCGAATGGGCGGACGCCAACAAATCAAGACCGGTAACGGACGACGAACGCGAAGACTTCGACGCGTACAGCGAATACATGGATTCCATCACGGGGTATTTCGACAACAAATGATAAGAAATGACAAAGTTTGATGCCGAGCGCAGGCTCGCCGCACTTTTGCTTGAAGACATGCCGGTTATGGAATTTGTCGTCCGACCCGTGGCCGTGGCGCCGGACTGGTTCGCGACTTTCCGAAAACTTCGCCGCGAATTTATGGAATCGCTTGACGATTCGATTCAAGAGCTTTCTTTCCTTGACCTGTCCCAAAATGATTTTATGGATTTGCTTCGGGGGATGCGGTTGCCGGAAAATCTTTCCGTGCGGTGGCGCGTTCCGCTTGAATACGGCGGAAAACTTTCAAAGGACAATATGTTCATGTGCCCGACATTTTTCGCCGGGCAGAACATGGACCGGTTTATTCTGGAACAATCGGGGCGCCCGTCCATATGGCTTCCGAATCCTGTAAAGAAAATATACGTCCCGACAAATCTGATTACGGGCGGTCCGGGCGGCAACGCCGCAAGCGACCGCATGACCAACGCGTTCGTGCCGCCAAGCATGGGAAGGGAGTAAGCCGCCATGACCCGCGAAGAATTTATATCGGAACTTGAAAAACGCGGCGCGGTGCTTTTGCCGCATGCGTCCGCGCGTGCGCTTGAACTTGCCCAGAATGCGCTTCAACAGATGCGCGCGGCGATGATGCCGCCCGTCCTTTCGGATATATACAAAAGCATCGCGGGCGGAATGATTGCGGGCGATTCCAACATATTCGGCACGGAAGACATCGCGCGCCCCGGCCGGAATTACGAAATCCCAAGCCTGATACAAATCAACCGCGAAGTCTCCGGGCTTCCCGGCACGGCGGGCCGGACCATATTCGGTCGGAACCAGATGTTCTGGTTTGCGTTCGACGCGTTTGGGAATTTCTACATGCTGGACATATTGAATCTTAACGCTTTGCGCGAATACGGCGGCGACGCGTATCGCGCCATATTGGATTGCCTGGCGGTTGGCAAAATATAAAATGAAAAAAATTTCGATAACCATCGCGGGACACAGGACAAGCGTAACGCTTGAAAAAGAATTTATCGACGCGCTTGCCGAAATCGCGCGCTTGCGGAAGAAATCCGTTGCGGAATTGATACGCGAAATCGACGAATCGGCGCCCCGGAAAAACCTTTCGTCCGCCATCAGAGTGTTTGTTCTTAAACACAAAATTTGATATAATAATCACCGAGAGAGTAATGAAAAATTTAATCTGCCATATATTGGCCGTTGCCATTATGCTGCAAAGCGTTGCGGTGCCTGCCGCACGCGCCGCTGCGGTTGTGCAGAATCCCACACGGGTCGCGGCATCGCGGGCGAATATCGGCGGCACCGAATGCGAACAAATTTACGCCGGATGCATGGACCAGTTTTGCACAAGCGGCAATGAAAACGCCGGCCGCTGTCTGTGCAGCAATGACTTTCAAAGAATCGACGAAGAATGGACGCGCCTTGGCGCCGCGGAAATCGAATTGGCGAACCTTACCGCGCGCGCTGTCGAAGATATCGAAGCCGGTGCGGCGGCCGAAATAAACCGGGCGGCGACACCCCGCACACCCGCTCCGTCGCGCGCGCGCGCGTCACAGGCGGCGGCGCTTGCATTATTTAACGAACACTCGCGCGAGGCGGACCCGAACGATATCTCCAACCTTACCGGCGCGGCGCGGCTTGCCGCCGCGGACCGGATGTGCCGGCCGCGTCTGCCCGCGAATTGCAACCTTGCCCTTACGCGGACATGGTACCAACAGACCCTGCGGTCCGATTGCCGGGCATACGAACTTGTAGTGGAGAACCGCAGACGCCAAGGCGCCGCGCAAGAACGTCTTGCCCGGCAATCCATACGCGACGCGGCCGCCGCATCTTTCGAACATGCCAACAGGTTTAACAGCGGCGACTGCCTTATGAACTTTATGGAATGCATGCGCGAAGACACGGCCTGTGGCCGCACTTGGGAAAATTGTCTTCACGGCCGGCTTGCCCAGAATCGCATGAAGTGCGAGCACATTCTTGACCAATGCATAAACGTCCGCGAATTCGTATGGACCAATTTCGTACGGCTTGCGACACCGGAAATCGAAACCGCACAGGTTATCGCGGCATCGGACATGCGTCAATCGTGCCTTCGCGATGTTTCCAATTGCATCGGACGCGCGTGCGCCGACATGATTGGCACGGGCGGAGATATTTCTTTTGCTTCGTGCATGGTGAATCCGACCGCGATTCAGGCAAGGTGCCGCGTACAGCTTGACCGGTGTCGTGATATTCCCGGCATATTCGACCTTGCCGCAAGAAGATGGGACGCGATGCAGGAAAGCGCGTGCCAGAACGAAGTCCGCCGATGCTTTCAACGCGACGACGCGTGCGGAGAAAATTGGTCGAAATGCGTGGGTCTTGACTTGCCCGCGATGCACCGCATGTGCCCGCCGGACAGGCTTGTGATATGCAGTCGCGCGCAACCCGGATTTAATATCCAGGATTTGAACGACATCCTTATGGGCATATACTTGGCGCTTGACAATGCGGCGCTTGAACATTGCAACAACGCGGTCAACCGTCGGATGATGGAAATTTGCGGAAGCCTTGGCATGTGCGACCAATTCGCAAGACTTCCAGGTTTTGGCGCCGAATCGCTTCGCCGCGAAAGGCTGGGGCGCACAAATATCGAAGGCGTGACGGGCATGGTGTCTTGGGACCTTGTCGGCATATCGGCGGGCGAAGAATGGTCCGCCTGTATGACGCGGGGCGGCCGGAATTGCGACCGCCTTCAGAGACCCGGAACGCTCTTGATTAACGAATACTTGCAAGAATTCGACCAGGTTAACGACGGTAACATCGGCTATGTCGCCGCGGCGCGCGCACGCATAAGGTCGGAAATGGAAACGGTTCAGCGTGACATCGAAAACGCGATAATCCTTATGAACAACGACCCGGTGGTGGCGCAATGCGTCGGCGGACGGGCATTGGCGCAGATTACGGGAAGACAGGGCGATTATTCCGAAGGCCGGTTCCCATTGATGTCAAACGCGTATCGCATCTCTATCGCCCGCGCGGCGCTGACCCAGGCCGCGATGAACCAATCCCGGCGCACCGAACAATTGCGAGGCGAAATCCTTCGCGGAGCGGATTCGATGAACGCGCAATTCCGTTGCTATACAATCCCGATAGATGTGGAGAGACAGCTTATCGCAAACAATATATGGCCGGGCATGCCGACATCCATGCCGGCCCAGCCTAATATCCGCGAACTTATCCTTGATTCCACCGAACAGCCGTTCAAAACATCGATTCAGGTTTCGCGTGCGGTCTCGGCCCAGGATATCGCGGTGCTTGCCGGTCGAAGGTCTGTCAATGCAATCGGAAACACACAGCTTACCATGCAATACGAAGTCTGGACGGCGTGGAACGAAAGCGAACGGGTTTGCAAATCCTGTACTGTGATAAAAACATGCGGTACAGAGGTAAGAACATCCGGCAACGCACGGCTGCATGAAACACTTCGCACCATCGCGGTATCATGCGCGATTGGCATGGTCACGGCGGGAGTTTCTTCCGCTGTCAAGGCCGTCAGAAGCGGCACCCAAGCAGTGGAAACGGCTGCAAACGTCGCGGACGTCACCACGACTGTTGTTGGCGAAACAGTTGTTGTTCCGATTCAAGGTCCGGTTACGCAAAGCATGGCCGAAGCTGGACAAATGACTCTTGGCTCAATGACCACCTTGCCAGAGGTAGTCGTCACCGCAACACCTCTTACCGAAGCGGGCGCCCAAGCTGTCACACAAGCCACTACAGAGGCAGCGACACAAGCCGCCACCCGTTCCACATTGAGCTTGAGCAATTTAACACGAGAAGTGGGCAGCAACCTTGTCGACGGCGCCGGTGCCGCCTGGGACGCCTGGACCACTCCGGTGCAATGGGCAAATGCCGCTCCTGCAACCACCGGGGTCGTATCCGGAACCGAAGGCGCATTGGGAAGAAGCAGCACTGTCGGGGAAGACATGGCCTGGGCTGTCGGCCAGGCGGCGCTTGGCGTCGGCGTCGGCGCGGCATGCGGCGCAATGGCGAAAGCGTTCCCAATCGGAACAATCGTCGCGCTTGCGATTACCGTTATTGCGGCTATCGGCGCAGGCTTTACCAGTGTGACAACAATCACCACGGATTCTTGTGAAATTCTTCTTGAAGAGTGCGAGGATTTACAGTTCTAGGATGTCATTCCGGAAAAATCGTTTTGCGATTTTTCCGGAATGACACAACAAGCACACTGAACAACAAAATTATTATCATCCACCAATCGCGGCCGATGATGCGGTACGGCGTGACATGCGAAGGGCCGACGCGCCCGTCAAGCGTGCCGGCAATACCAATCGGCAGATATGAAACCACCCGCCCGTCGGCATTGATGAACGCGCTTATCCCCGAAAAATTCGCGCGAACAACGGGAAGCCCCATTTCAATCGCCTGTCTCCGTGTCATGTCCAAATGCTGGAAAGTGCCGGGCGTCCGCCCAAACCAAGCATCGTTGGTAAGGTTGATTATCGCATCGACACGGGTGTCATCCCGGAAATTGCGAAGCAGATGTCCGGGACCAGGAAAGACCCGGGGGATTAGGGAATCCGAAAATATAATCTCATAACAAATCGCCGGCGCGAAATACAGCCCCGCGACATTGATTATCTCCGGTCCCACGCCGGGCGTAAGTTGCCCGGGCGATGGAAGCCGCCCGCCAAGCGGCGCATATTCGCCAAACGGCACAAGATGGAATTTGGAATATATATGACTTATCCGGCCGTCTGCGTCCGCGATAATCATGGAATTCCTTGTCTGTCTTTCGCCGCGCGGTCCGCGATGAATCGACATAGCGCCCGCGATAACCATGCGCCCAAGTTCCTTCGACGACGGGAATCTTACCGCATCCGGGTCGCCGTCGCCCATAACCATGTACGGATACGAAGTCTCGGGCCAGATGATTATATCAGGCGCGCCCGGCGCCCTGCTTAAATCCACAAGTTTCGCCAAATTCACCGCCGCGCGCGCGCGCAAGGCTTCCGGAGAATGAGTTGCCTTTTCCTCCTGTGACTTTCCGGTCTGAACCATGCGAATCAACGGCGATTCCGAATCGACCGCACGGTTTGCGATCTGGATATTATGTTGCCCGTACCCTATTCCAATCAACAGCAACACACCGAAAATCCCGATTGGTAAAAAATCTATGCTCTTTGCTCTATGCTCTATGCTCTTTACGATTGCGTCGGCAATCGTAACCGTCAGCCCGATTATTATGAACGTCAACCCAAGCGCGCCCCATAAAGCCATGCTGTTGGAAAGCTCCAAAGACGGCATTGCAATATTCGCAATCGGATTCCATGGGAATCCTGTGAATATCCATTCGCGAAGCCAAAGCGTGAATGTCCACGCCGCGGCAAAAATTATCGGCCGCCGCCATCCGCATTCCGGATGCCGAATCCCGGATACCGAATCCCGACACGCAAAGCGCGTCATCCAGAACGGCACCGCAAAAATCAATCCACCGACAAGCGCGATTCCAATGACTCCGGGAACTGTGTAAATCGCAAACTGTGCCGCCAATTCCGGGTCCACATATATGGAATGCAGAATCCACCAGAAGTTTGCAACCGCATACCCCGCGCCGAAAGTAAATGGCATAAGGCATAAGGCATAGGGCATATTTTTGGCTCTTTCGCAAAAAATCAGATGATATGCAACACCGATTCCCAATATGGTAAAGGGCCAAAGATAAAACGGCGCAAAGCCAAGCGATGCGATTGCACCGCAGAGCATAGATAACAGAGCATAGAGCATGGATTTTTTTCTGGTTGTATTTTTATCTGTGCTCTCTGCTCTATGGTCTATGCTCTTTAATATCTTCCCCTCCAACGCCTCCATCCTGTCCGCATCCGAATCGGTCAAATGGTCGTATCCCAATAAATGAAGCACTCCATGCACAATCATGTGCGTCGCGTGATTCTTGAATGCAACATCTCTGCTCTCTGCTCCATGCTCTCTGCTCTCGCGTTCGACTGTGTCAAACGCGATGAATATATCGCCAAGCAGTTCCGAATCGCCCGTCTCGAACGACAGCACGTTTGTCGGCTTGTCCTTTCCGCGATATTTTTTATTAAGCGCGCGAAGTTTGGAATCATCGGCAAGATTTATTGAAAGCTCTCTATCCATCGTCCCGAACGGCGAACCCATAAGGGACGCGGGCATCCACGGCGCAATCGCCATGGATGATTTTTTCAAAAGGTTTTCGGTCTTGTCATGCGGCCGCGCAGCGCGCAATGTCGCGTTCACAATCCCCGCGAAATCAATATCGTATTCTTCCCATCTTGGGTCGCTTATATTTATATGAATTTTTACTGACATGCCTTGATGATAAAGCATCGCAATCGCACTTTCAATTGGATTATGGTTGCTCGTTTTTGCTTGACAGAATCAATTATTGGTCTATAATGATATCAAATAAAAGGAAGCCCATCATGACACAAACACATTCCATCGCCGACAAGGCCGCGTCATATTCGCTTGACCGCAAACATAATGCTGAACAAAACCACACGATTGAAACCGTGACGTTCCATATAACATGGGAATGCAGCCATAATTGCAGTTTCTGTTATTGCAAATCGTCGGAATTGTCCGACAAAATCGCGCAAGATTCATCGTATGGCAAAGCCCCGACCTTTGAACAGCTTGCCGAAATAATCGACGCCATGCGCGACGTTCAAACAATCCTGTTTGTCGGCGGCGACCCGGGCGCGTACCCGAATATAATCCGCCTTGCGAAACATGCGAAAAAGGCGGGCAAAACTATCGGCATACTTTCCAATACTCTTACCCTGCCGGATGCGAAGGATTTCGACAAAGACATAAAAGTTTTCGATTTTGTAAGCGTGACTTTCCATGCGGACAACGCAAAGGAACATGACGCGATATGCGGCAAAAAGGGCGCGTTCGCAAATTCCGTCAAAAAATTAAAACAAGTTTCCGACGCCGGCATCGATGTAAGCGTGACGTATAACATCCGACCGGGCGTTGAATCCAAACTTGTGCCGCTGTTGGAATATCTTCAAAAGGCCGGTATCGATGTAAAGGCCGCCGAGATTCAACGCATATCGCAAAAAGGCGGCGCGACATGCGGCCGGACAAACGATAATGTCGACCTTGACAAGACGTGCGAAGAATTCAAGGCTGTTGAAAACATGGGCGTCGAACTTATCATGTGCGATAAATTTCCGCCGTGCGCCCTGCCCGAAGAACATCAGCAATACGCGGGCGCATGCGATTTCGGATATACAAACGGAACCGTCGACATGCACGGCAACCTTGGCCGATGCGGATGCGAAACCGATTATCTGCTTGGCAATATTTTGGAAAAAGATATTCAAGAACTTTGGAACTCTGCGCCACAGCTTGCCGATTGGCGGAATAAAAAACATTTGGACAAGGTCTGCCGGCGCTGTCCGGATTTGAATGATTGCGGCGGCGCATGCTGTCTTACAAGACCCGGCGAATACAGCCCGGATATTCTGCGTCCCGGCCTTGGCACCCTGCGCCGGCGGTATTTCGGTCGTTAATAGTGTTGCATTTTTCGGCCCCGGCGGTATAATCCAAAAAATACCAAAGGGACCGAAATGATTCTTGACCAACAACAAATAACCTTTATCAACGAAAACGAATGGGTGGTTTTTGCGACCGCGGACATGAACGCCGCGCCGCGCGCCGCCGTTGTTATGCCTTCGCGGGTCGATGCGGGCCGGATAATCATATCCGATGTCCAGATGACGCAATCCGCCGAAAATGTAAAAGCCAACCCGAGAGTGTTTGTATCGTCTTATAAAGGCGACACGCAAATCAAGATTTCAGGCGCTGCGGAATATCGGGATTCCGGCTCCCTGTTCGACGAAATAAAAGAATTCGAAAAGACCCGCGACGTCGATGTCAAAGGGATAATTATAGTTACCATCGAACACATTGAACAAACCGACGGGTAACAACATACGCCATCGTTAAGACAGGGCGCTTTCAATAGGCAAAACGAATTAAAGTATATGTCTCTTATTATTCGCGTCCGGCGGAGATACGATGCGTTCCGCCTCCATTCTTTCTATGAACGTTGCGGCTTTGTTATACCCGATGCCAAGTCGCCGCTGGATATACGAAATCGTGGGCTTTTTGTCGCGCGTTACATATTCGACCGCCTGTCGGTACAGGTCGCCGTCCTTTGCCGCTTTTGATTGCGGCATGCCGGGGATGGAATAATCCGCACCCGCGCCGCCGCCCATATCGGGCGTGATAAACTCGCCGCCGAAATCATCGCTGTCGCCGACGCCTTCGACGTATTCCGGCTCTCCCTGGGTCCGCAAAAAATTCGCAACTTTGTTAATTTCTTTATTTTCGATAAATGCGCCGTGTATGCGGACCGGCACGCGGCCGGCTTCGGAAAACAGCATGTCGCCGCACGCCAATAATTGTTCCGCGCCCTTTTCGCCGAGTGTCGTCATCGAATCGATGTTCGACCGCGCCTGAAAAGATATGCGCGTCGGGAAGTTCGCCTTTATAACGCCGGTGATGACGGACGTGTCGGGGCGCTGCGTCGCCATGACAAGATGGATTCCGGCCGCGCGCGCTTTTTGCGCAAGACGCTGAACGCATGCTTCGACTTCTTTTCGCGCGACGGACATCAAATCGGCTACCTCGTCAATAATCACGACAAGGTACGGTATGTCGGACAAATCGATTTCGCGTTCTTCGAATTCCAATTCGCCGGTTTCGGAATCCGTTCCGACCGGCACTTGTTTTGTCATAACTTTGCCTTTGGCGCGAAGTTTTTGAGCCTCTTCGTTATATCCTTCGATATTCTGGACGCCGACGTCTTTTAATTTTTTGTAACGCTCTTCCATTTCGCGCACGGTCCATTTAAGCGCGTTTACGGCCTGGTTCGCATCGGTCACAACCGGCGTTATAAGGTGCGGAATATCGCGCCACAATGTAAAGTCGACGCCTTTCGGGTCCACTATTACAAGTTTGCATTCATCCGGCCGAAAGCGGTACAGGATGGACATTATTATGGATTGCACGAATACCGATTTGCCGGACCCGGTGCGGCCCGCAATAAGAACGTGCGGCATCTTGGCAAGGTCGAAATAAACCGGATGCCCGCCTATGTCGACACCCAGCGCAAGCGGGATGTGATAACGCGAATGGATAAAATCTTGATTGGTGACAAGCGTTTGGAACCGCACCGTGGCGCGTCCCATGTTCACCATTTCGACGCCGATATATTTGGTTCGCGGAATCGCCGCTATGCGGATATTTTCGGCGGCCATTGCGCGCGTCATGTCTTTGACGGTGTCGGTGATATTTTTTATCCGCATGCCGTCGGCGGGTTCGAATTCATAAAGCGTAACGATGGGTCCGGGCTTGATTCCCATGACTTTGCCGAATACGCCGTATTGTTCGAAATTGACCTCCATCGCGCTTGCCGTATTTTTTAATTCCGACGTCACCGCATGGCGCGAGAATATGGATTTTTCCAGAAATTCCGGCGGAGGCAATTCGTAATCATCATCCGCAACGCGGCGGCGGCGCGGTGTTGGTTTTTTTGTCGCGGCACTTGTCGCGCCGGGGCTTCGCAAAGGCGGACGCCGCCGCGGTTTTATTTCTTCTTGCTCTTCTTCCTCTTCATATTTTTCTTCGACGTATTTTACCATTTTCGGGCGCGGCCGATATTCAATAAGGCGCAATTCCGACGCAAGCCAAAGCGTATAATCCCCGACAAGACGCACGACCGCAAGCACGGTACCGATTTTTATCCGCAGCAAGACACCGGCCATATACAGGAACAGTGCGATAAACAAAACCCCGAACACAAATGTGAATCTTCCGGCGAAAAGCCCGATGTCATGCGCGATGACCGCGCCGGCGATTCCGCCCATTCCGGCATCCGGTGCGATTGCGCCCATGCCCGCGGCGCCGACTCCGATTGCAATAATTGCGCGGATAGCGTCATATTCCGGCGATTCGTCCATATTTCCCAAAAGCGCCAACGCGCTTGCCCGCGCGACATAAAGCAATATGAAAAGCGACGGAAGCCATCCGACGCCATAGATGCCCGCGGATATGACATTTCCGATTATGCTTTGCGTGCCGAAATTTGATGCGACGCCGAATCCGGAAAGCCATGGGTCATGAATGAAAAACGCGGCGATGAATACAAGCGAGCCGAAAAACAAACCCGCGCCGATAATGCGCAGCGCAAGCGCCTTTAAGGCCTTGCTGAACGATTCTGGTAAAAAGCGTTTTGATTTTTTCTGCATGGTGACTGGTGGCTCGTGTTGGTGGCCGGTTGGCTCGCATTACGAACCACCGGCACGAGCCACGAGCCACGAATTATTTCTTTTTCGCCGATTTTTTCTTTTTCGGCTTACCGCCCGGCGCCTGTATCTTGGCCCGCGAAGCGGGACGGACGGCGGCGGCCGCTTCCGGTTTGTCTTTCTTTTCTTTTTTATCGCCGGAGATTTCTTTCTTGAACACCTTTATTCCTTCGGCAAGGTTTTTCATCATGCCGGGGAACTTCTGGCTTCCGAACAGGATGAATATCAACGCGGCGATTATTATTATTTCCCAAAATCCAAATCTCATAATTTACTCCTTGGTGGTTGGTGGCTGGTGCCGGTGGTTCGTGGTTCAGATTTCTGGATAACAATATCCGCAAATTCATACTACAAGCCGCCAACACGAACTCGAGCCACGACGTTATCTTGATACAAAACAATCCAGTCCGTCGGATTTTGCGTTATTGCAGAATCCGCTTGCATCGCGGGCGGTTGTGAATCCGACAACGCGAAGACGGTGTATGGTCCGGCCGTGAACCTGTGCGGCAAGCACGACAAACTGACGGTCGCCAAGAAGCGCCGGGTGCCGGGCCTGCAGGCGCCTCTGCGCGGCAAGCGCGCTTTCACGGGTGTCATACGCGCCAAGCTGCACCATATACCCGCTTGGGGCTGCCGGCCGCGCTGCGGGCGCCGGTCGTGGTGCGGGACGCGGGGCGGCGGGGCGCGCCGCGGGCGGCGGGGCCGCTTGGTTCTGTGGTGTCAGGGGGCGCGGACGCGGCACGGCGACATCCGGTCTGAATTCAGCCTCCACGCGGTCTTCGACAACGCGCACCGGCGCGCCGGGCAATTCCGGTTCCGGTTCCGCAAGCGGTGCGGCGGCGGGCGTCACAGGTTCCGAAATCGGCATGTCAAGCCGTATGTCTACGATATTGTCGGACGGTTTGCCCGCGATGCGGACGACTATATATGACGCAAGCGCAATGACAACGGCGCCCGCGGCGAAAAGAAGCCATGGGCGGCGCGGACGCGGGCATGTTTCGAACCCTTCCGGCATTTCGATTTCCGCATCGTCGTCAAGGTCAAGCAATTCCAATTCATCGTGTTCATTCATGATTCGCTCCTTTCAGTCGCAAGGGGCGCCAAGCACTGGGCACTAGGCACTAGTTGTTCATAATCGTCGCAATTATATCACAAAAATCACGAATTACAAAATTCTTTAACAAAAAACTAGTGCCTATCGCCTAGTGCCCAGTGCCTCATAGACATACAGCACATGCTGACCCATGCGGTCTTTGTGCAATGTTACGGTCCGCGACGGCGCAATATTCGGCAATGGAAAATCAATAGATAAAACCACTTTGAAATTATCCCTGTGCGGCTCTATGGCTTTCATAAGCTCCGGTCCGGAATAACAGACCGCAATATCGAATTTTTTATCCTTTATAAACCGCACCGCATTCCCAAAGGCAAAGCGGCAGTTTTTCGGACCAAGCAGGCACCGCGAAACCGTCGCGCAACAGAATGGAAGCGGCATAAGCTCTATGCCCACGGCGTCCGCGTGCGGGAATTCGCGCGCCGCGCGCATCGCCATTCCGCCCCAACCCGACCCTATGTCGATTATCGTTTTTGCATCCGGGAAGTTTTTGTGGATTTCCGCCATAATCACATTGCGCATTTTTTTCTGGCTTGGCACTTTGGGCGGCACATCGAATAAGGGAACGAACAAGGCCTCGACCGCCATGACAATCAAAGCGATATAAATGACAAACAGCAAAATCGCAAGCGCGCCGAATACTGTCAAAACGATTATCATTTCAAGCATTGTGAAAAACTTCCTTTACGAAAAACAAGGGCGGGAAAACCTTCCCGCCCCCGTATGATTATTTTATACGATTACCATGCAAGCTGTTCTATACATCCTATGGCCGCCCGACCGCCCGCTGTCATCAAGAACTGTAAAATCGCGCCAACCATAAACAGCAACAGAAAGCCGACAATCATCCCAACGCCCTTCTTCTTTACGTCTTCAAGTTTGGGGTCACCCTTTGATATGAAATCCCATGCCCATGCCATTATGATGAATGCCGCGCCAATAAAGGCCAATGTGCGCAAAAGCCGGAACACACCCTCTAACGATGCTACCAAAGCGCAAATTGCGTCTTGGTTAACTTGGGCGGTGGTGGCAGGACCCGCATAAGCGGCGCCGATGCCGACAATCAGACCAAGTCCCGCGAATAAAGAACCCTTTAATATGTTTTTCAGTGTCATAATCAAACCCCTTTAATGGTTAATTTTCAATTATTATACCATATCGTCCGGCGAAAACAAACAAATTTTTGTCTATTCTGCGACCGGCCTGTTGCCGAAATTGGGCGGCACAATCAACCTCTGGTTTTGCTCCACAATCGGCTCCTTTTCGCACCGGCAGCACCCGGCGACAAAAAATACAGAACAAAGCGCAACTAATAACATTACTTTTTTCATTGTTTTTCCTTTTTTATCACGGGCGCATGGAAACGCGCCCTTTGGTTGGACGTGTTCCCACACGCCTCTACGTTCATACTTCCAGACCCCTTGTCTTAATCTTGTCCGTCAAATCCTTGACAAAGGCGGACAATCGGACGACGTTCGTTTGTACGCCGTCGCGGGTGCGGATGGATACGGTTCCGTCCGCCGCCTCTTTTTCGCCGACTATAATCATATACGGGATTTGCTTTAATTGCGCGTTGCGGATTTTTTTCTGCATGCTTTCGGACGATAAATCCGTCTTGATACGCAGTCCCCGCGTCGCGGTTTTAATATCCACGCCCTGCAATTCCGCCGCAACCTTTTTGGCGTATTCCTCGTACTGGTCGGAAATCGGAATCACAATGGCATGAGTGGGCGAAAGCCACACAGGCAATTTTCCCGAAAAATGTTCAAGCGCAAGCGCAAGAAAACGTCCCAAAGACCCGTAAAGCACACGGTGTATGACAATCGGCGTTTTCTTTTGTCCGTCTTTGTCGGTATACACGCATCCGAACCGCCCTGGCATTTGCATGTCCAATTGAACGGTTCCCATTTGCCATTGGCGGCCCACGCTGTCCGTCATCTGTATGTCAAGTTTTGGTCCATAGAACGCCCCTTCGCCCTCTTTGATTCCAAATTTGCCTGCGCCAAACCGTTCTATTAATATTTCTTTCAAAATCGCTTCGGCTTTGTTCCATGTTTCAGCCTCGCCCATAAAATCGTCCGGCCTTGTCGCCAATTCTATGGAATATTTCATATCAAACAGTTCATAGTATTTGTCCAGCATGTCAAATATGCGGTGGTATTCGGTTTTTATCATATCTTCGGAAATGAATATATGCGCATCGTCCTGGTTGAACTCGTACGACCGGAACAGTCCGTTCAAAGCGCCGGACGCTTCATACCGGTACAACATATCCACATCGCAAAGCCGCCATGGAAGGTCGCGGTGGCTTTTCGGTTCGTGCATATACGCGACCATAGCGTTCGGACACGCCATCGGCGACAATGCGTATACATTGTTCTCGTCTTCTGTAAACGTGAACATGTCTTCGCTGTAATGCTGCCAATGTCCGCTTGTTTCGTATAATTCTTTTTTATTCATAAGCGGCGACCGGAATTCCAAATAATCTTGTTCTTCGTGATATTCGGCCCAGAATTTATACAATTCTTTATAAACAATCAATCCGTCCGGCATCCAGTACGGAACGCCCGGCGACCGGCCGTCGAAAAAGAACAGACCAAGCACGGGGCCAAGCTTTCGATGGTCTCTTTTTGCCGCCTCTTCCATCATTAACAGATGCGCGCCCAGTTCTTCTTTGGTTGCAAAAGCGTCAACATAAACGCGTTGAAGCATTTTGTTTTTTGAATCGCCTTTCCAATAAGCGCCGGCAACGGTTCGGATTTTGAACGAATCGCGCGGAAGCTCTTTGGAAGACTCCACATGCGGCCCACGACACAGGTCGATAAAGTCACGGAACTGGTAAACTGATAACTGGCCGCCGGTCGCCGATAATTCGCCAATCCATTCCAGCTTGAACGGCTCGCCCTTGAATTCTGCGGCCGCGTCTTTCGCCGACAGCTCGCGCATTTCGAATTTGCCAGCACCCCTGATAAGGTCCTTCATTTCTTTTTCGATTTTTGGAAAGTCCTCTTCGGTAATCCGGTGCGCCATATCGAAATCGTAATAGAATCCGTTTTCAATCGCCGGCCCGCCGCCGAATTTGACATCGGGCCACAGCTTCTTCACCGCCGCCGCAAGAACGTGCGCAAGCGAATGCCGAATAATTTCAATATCGTATGACATAATAACAACCTTTTATTTCCATGACATTGTAAACAAAAATTCAAAAAATCAAATCATTTTTGTCCGTTAGCCTGACTTGCGGGCGGCGGGTGACCCGACGTGTATTGGAGCATACACGATGGCCGCCCAACGCCCGCAATGCAGTTTCGGACGGAAAAATCACCTTACATAGTCTAGAATAGTTCCGTATAATACTGCAAAGAAAAAACTGATGCTTCCGGCCATGACAAACAGATGCCATACCATGTGGCTGAATTTAAGCTTGCGCCATACATAAAACAGAATTCCAATCGAATACGATAAACCGCCGGCCAGCATGAACCAAAGCGCACGCACCGGCACTGTTTCCAAAACTTTCGGCAGGATGAGCAACATAGTCCAACCCATCGCCAGATACAACAGGGTTATCCATTTCGGCTGGCGCTTTGGGTTTCGTATTTTCATATACGCGCCGACTGCCGTGATTATCCAAAGAACCGCAAACACGGTCCAGCCTATCCAACCACGCATATTCACCAAAAGGAACGGCGTATAGGTTCCCGCAATCAGGCCGTATATGGCGACGCTGTCCCAAACTTCGAAAAATGTTTCGGATTTTTGCCCTATCATCGCGTGACACATAGTCGACCCGAAATAAAGCGTGAACATTGTCGTTCCGAAAATCGCGGTCGACACAATCGCCCACGGATTGCCGGCAAGCGACGCAAATACCACAAGAATGACAAGCCCCGCAATGGCAAGCCCGATTCCAATCCCGTGGGTCAAAATATCCATCACCCATTCGAATTTCGATGGCACGCGCTCCCACCGGAAATTCCCGGTCGCCTGTATAACGCGAAGCAAAAGATTGCCGCGCGGGTCTTTGCGCACGCACCGCGCGCGGACACATTTTCTTGGTTTTTTATTTTTTACCATTTTTTTCTCCTTTATAATTAATAAACCTTTGCTTTTACCCTTTCGCCATTAAACCAAAGGGTGTAAATATTACCGTCAAGTTTGTTGGTTCCGTTGGTGGTGGGTTTCTGGTTGCTTGGCTTTCGCGCCGCCCCAAGCACGGAACACAATTTCTGCACCGCTACGTCGATGCTTTTGGAACTGCATGCATATTGGTTTCCGCAGAATGCAAAATACATTACTTCGTGCAAGTGGGTGCGCCCAATTAAAATGCTGATGACCTTTTCGGTTTTGATAAATCTTGTGCCAATGAACGATTGGTTCCTATCGAAACGATTCATCTTTCTAACCTGGTAACAAATCTCGGGATGCCCCATCCAGTCCTTGTGCGTTTGATATACCGTTCTTGTCTCGGCAAGATACATGTCGTGGACCGTATACCCCCGCCTGTCCAGTTCATAAAGCGCATTTTTATTAAAATAGTTTCTACCTTCGAATTTCATTTATATCTCCTTTATCATTTCTACATAGTCGCCGCCGGCACGGAAGTCAAATCGTTTGTAAAAGTTTATCAACTTTTTGTTATTCGCATCCGTGTACATGAATATGTGCTTTGCGCCGCGTTTTTTCGCCTCTTCCACAAACCAGGCCCCCAATTTTATAAAAACTTCCGAACCGCGGTAATCAGGACGCACCGCGAAATAACTTGCCAATACCCATGCCGCGACCAGCTTTTCACCAAAGATAAATCCCACGACCAAATCGTGCACCTCGGCAACACCAAACAGTCCGTTGGGCGAGCCCGAGTGCTCTTCCATTTCGTTTATCGGAATCACACTGTCGCAATTTGGATCCAGACATGCGAACAATCGTCCCGCCCTTTGGATTTCTTGAACTGCTTCAAAATCCCGCGGCTCTGCCTTGCGGATGATTATTTCAGACATGCTTCAATCCTTTCCCGAACACGCTCTTCACCCATAACCTGCATAACCGAATATAAATCCGGCGCGTTTTCGCGGCCAGTTAAAGCGATTCGCAAAGCCATCGCGACATCGCCATTTTTCAGCCCAAGTTTTTCCGCAATCGCAACAATCTTTTCCCACCATAAATCTTTCAAGTCCTTTGAATCATAGGGCGAGAGGAATCCGCGTAATACATCTTTATTAATTTCGGCATCGGATTTCACAAACAAATCATCAAAGAAATACGCAACTTCTTCCAGCGTCTGTTTCCACGTAACAAAATCTTTCCGGATGCGTTTCGGGTTATCGCGTTCGATATCCAGCACCCTGTGCAAATATTCACGATTGTCTTTTATTCGCGCATACCATTCCGGCGAATATTCTTTTGCCCATTCCATAACCCTGTCCGTAATTTCATATTTCGATTCGTCAAGGCCTGCGATAAATTCCTTTGCCCACCATTCCAGTTTCTTTATATCGAACAGCGCGCCGCTGGCTGGAAGTTTTTTGATATTGACCGGATATTCCCAAATGGTCAGGCCTGCATTTTTCGTCTTTGCGTCTTCATATCCGGACACTATCAAATTAAACACATATTCCAATACGGGTTCCGGCGCCCAGCCGTCCGCCCAAAGATTTGCGACCGCCGCCATCCTGTCCTTGCGTTTGGACAGCTTGCGCCGGTTGCCGGTTTCCGCATCCAAGATGTCTATTGTCGAATTGTGAATAAAAACCGGCGGCGCCCAGCCCATCATATTAAACATCTGGACATGCAACGATAAGGACGACAGGTACGACGCATCGCGAACTATATGCGTGGTCCGCATAAAATGGTCGTCGCACAGCATCGCAAAATGATAAGTCGGAAGACCGTCGCCGGATTTTATAACAACAATGTCATCATTATTTTCAGGGAGTGCCATAGAACCGCGAATCCCCTCTTTACAAAAAATCCGCCGCGACGGGTCGCCGGTGGAATACAAACGAATCGACGGCGCCTTGCCGGCATCAAGCCGGGCAAGAATATCATCTTCGGACAGGTCGCGGTCGCGCGCGAACGAACCGTAAATCCCCGTTGGAAGCCCTTTCGCAGATTGCATGCCGCGGATTTCATCCATCTCTTCGGGCGACAGAAAACAAGGATACGCGCGGCCCGTCGCCAGCAATTCCGCCGCGACCGCATTATAAATATCCTTGCGCGCGCTTTGCGTATACGGTCCGTATTCGCCGACTTCTTTGTTATCGCCAACCATGCCTTCGTCGACGTTAAGCCCGAATTTCGCAAGAGAACTTACGACGACATCCACCGCGCCGGGAACTTCGCGCTTGGTGTCGGTATCCTCTATGCGAAGATAAAATACGCCGCCCGATTGCTGCGCCAATTTTTTGCTGACAATCGTCGGATATAAATTCCCTGTATGAAACATGCCCGTGGGACTTGGTCCGAATCGGGTGACCATCCGTCCCTGCTCCGCAGGGCCGAGACCTTGTCGCCCCAAATCCCGCGGCGGATATTTTTCCTCCAACTCCGCAATGGTCCATTTCGGCGCACCGCCCAAAACCCGCGCAATTAAATCTTTTGATAAACCTGTTCTCATTTCTTCCATTCCGATTTAAGTTTCGAATACATGCGCATATCGCCGGACGCTTTCGTTCCGCCATAAATATAATTTCGCAAAATGCCTTCCAAAGTATAGCCAAGTTTTTCCGCTATGCGCCAGCTTCCGATGTTCAGATCATCTATCACCAATTGCACTCTTTCGATTTCACCGGTCTCGAATGCCATATCTTCAAGCATCTTCACCGCGCGCGTTGCGACGCCCTTGCCCGCGAATTCCGGACCTGTCCAGGCGCCGATTTCCGCCCATCTTTTTTCCGGCGTGCGATGCATGTGTACAAAACTGACCGCGCCGGCAAACTTGCCATCGACATAAACAAGCCAATGGTCTTTCGTTTCGTTTATTTTCATCAGCCATTCAAATTGGGATTCCGGTGACACCACATGTTTCGGCCAGGCTAAAAACCCGCCCAGATATTCGCGATTACTGTCGACCGCGTCAAACGTCATGCGCGCGTTGTCGAACGTTGCGGCCGGCCGCCGCAATTCAATGTCGCCGTCTTTTATAATTTCCGGAAACTCTTTCATATTATTTGCCTTTTACAAACCCGTATTTTATACTGGAATTATGGAAATAGCAAAAAATTATTACCCGCGGACATTCGGCCGGGTGCACGGCAAGAAACTCTCTGCAAGAAAGCAATGGCTGGTTGATAACCTGTTGCCAGCATTATCACCTGTGCAAATTGATGCAGGGGTCGAAGATATTCGACCCCTGGACGCAAGATGTTCGACCCCTGCAAACAACGCAATTCTCGAAATAGGCTTCGGCGCGGGCGAACACATTCTGCACCTTGCTGAAAATTCTCAATCCCTTCAAATCATAGGGGCAGAGCCTTTTATCAACGGCGTTGCGTCATTGCTTTCAGCAATGGCGCAACAGAGTTTGGAGTTGAGAGTTGAGAGTTTAGACAATATAGTAAAATCAGAATACAAAAATATCCGCATCTGGCCCGATGACATTCGCAAGCTGTTGAACCCAAACTCTCAACTCTCAACTCTAAACTCTGCAAATCTTTGCTTTGCAAAGATTTACATCCTCCACCCCGACCCGTGGCCCAAAGCGCGGCATGAAAAGCGCCGATTGCTGTCGACAGAATTCTTGAACGAACTTGCCGGACGTTTGACGCCGGCCGGCCGGATACTTGTCGCGACGGACCATCTTGACTATTTCGATTGGATTCTGGAACAGGTCAAAAAATCAAAACTCAAAATTCAAAATTCAAATTTCCAAATCCCGCCAGAGGCGGGCCTTGACACGCGATATAAAAAGAAAGACATGTTCGGCGCGAACGAAACCAGGTATATTGTCTTGGTAAAAAAATAAACGGGACGGTTCGGTTTTAATTATTTGCCTTTGCCGGCAAACCTGGCGACCGCTTTGGTGCATACCATATGAAAATGGATAATGGCGTCCAATACCAGACTTGGGCGGTCAAGCATTTCCTGTTCTCTTACGGCCGACCTTACCTGTCTTGCTTCGTTATGTTCTTTTTCCGTAAGGCCGTTGTATATGGGCAGTGTGTCGTCGTATTTATGTTCCATCTTTTATCCTTTTTTATCGCAGTGTTTATAGCACGCGCGCCGCATAAGTCAACCATTTTGAACCCGCCGCCCAAGGCCCGTCTTTTTGGCAATCTTTGACCGCGCCGCGGCGTATTGCGGGGCAACAAACGGATAATCGTCCGGAAGTCCCCATTTTGCGCGATATTGTTCCGGGGACAGACCGAATTTTCGCTTTACATACCGGCGCAGCATGATGTGCCATGTGCCGTCTTCGAAACACATGATTGCGTCGGGCCGTACGGAATCCGCGACCTGCTTTGCGGTAAGTTGCGTGGCCGTCGCCCGGCGAAGCGATTCGGTCGCCTGTCGCACGGCATCTTCAATGGAGAGTCCCAGCATAGACTGCATCGCCGCCGCGGCAAGCCGCGCAATATCGCCCGTGTCCAATATTGAATGTTTCATGTCTTGCAAACGCCTTTATTTGGATTATAATTATCATGTTATAAATAAAATGCAAATAAAATCTTAATAAAATGCCAAAAAAAGACAATAAAATCATTACCACAGTGCCCGACGCTTCACGCCTTACGCCTTCCGATACGGCGCACGCGCCGCTTGCCGAACGCATGCGGCCAAAAATAATAGACGATATAATCGGGCAAAAATCCCTGCTTGGGGCCAACGGCATAGTGCGCCAAATGACCGAATCGGGGCATCTTTCCAATCTGCTTTTATGGGGACCGCCCGGATGCGGCAAAACGACAATCGCGCGCGCTTTGGCAAATACGACGGACATGGAGTTCGTCCCGACATCCGCGGTATTCGTCGGCACGGCGGATATAAAAAAGATTATGGAAACCGCAAAAATGAATCGCGAGCTTGGCCGCGGCACATTGCTGTTCATTGATGAAATCCACCGGTTTAATAAAACGCAACAGGATGTGCTGTTGCCGTATATCGAAAACGGCACGGTGGTATTCGTCGGCGCGACGACGGAGAATCCGTCGTTCGAACTCAACAACGCGCTTTTGTCGCGATGCCATATCGGCGTCTTGGCGCCTCTCGCGTCCGAAGATTTGATGGAACTGTTGGAACGCGCGGAAAAACACATCGGCAAAAAATTGCCCCTGTCGCGCGAAGCGCGAATTCACGTCTGCCAAATGGCGGACGGCGACGCGCGTTTTTTACTTAACACTGCGGAATATCTTTCCAATACGAATTTCGACGAACCGCTGTCGCCGGACGAACTGGACAAAGCGATTCAAAAACGCGCCCCGCTTTCGGACAAATCGGGGGACGAGCATTTTAATCTGATAAGCGCGGTGCACAAATCGCTGCGCGCAAGCGACACGGACGCGGCGCTGTATTGGACGGCGCGCATGATGTGCGCGGGACAGGACCCGATGTATCTGTTCCGCCGCCTTACGCGTTTTGCGATGGAGGACATCGGGCTTGCCGACCCGCAGGCTATGCAAATCGCGCTTTCCGCGTGGCAGATTTACGAAAGAATGGGAAGCCCCGAAGGCGACCTTGCATTGACCCAGCTTGTGATATATCTTGGCACTGCGCCGAAATCGAATGCGAATTATCGTGCGCAAGGCGCGGCGCAAGGCGCGGCGGAAAAATTCGGTTCATTGACACCGCCGAAAAACATACTTAACGCGCCGACGCGCATGATGCGGGAATTGGGATACGGCGCCGGATATATTTACGAACACGACACGGCGGAAATATTCAGCGGCCAGAATTGCTTTCCTGAAAGCATGCGGCGCCAAAATTTCTATATGCCCAAAGAAATCGGGTTCGAAAGAGAAATAAAAAAACGATTGGATTACTGGAATAAATTAAGGAACAAACAATGACCCGCAAAACAAAGGACAAGGGAATTTCAACCCCGATTTATCTGCTGCGCATGTCGCATATAGATGTTGCTATCAAATATTACCACAACGGCTGGGGCGGCGATTTTGGATTTAATCTGTCCGAAGATGCCGCGGATTATCAGCAAAAACGTTCCGAAGCGTTCGACTATGTTTATCGGATACATTATATTGCGACAAAACTTGGCTATAGGCCGACCCTGATGCGTTCAGTGGACGAAAAACCGGAAGACAACGCCGTAACGGATATTGAATTGTTCAAAAAAATGCTTGCCGCAAAGCAACGGGAATAAAAAATACGCCGCGTCTTTGGGGGCGGGTTTTACCGCGCGTAATAACGCCATTCCATCAATATTCACGTTCAAAGCTTATGGGCGGAGAATTTGGCGTCCCCATTTTTACATTCACTGTGAAAGCCATGGGCAGCGTAAAACCTGCGCCCAGCCGGCTTCTATTTCAATTCTGCATCTTTCGGTGTTATGATACACCGTGCCGGACATGTTTATATTAAGCGCCCCGCCGGACCTTTGCCCCTGGGTCAAATGCACATAACATGTCCCGCCTGCGGTCTGGATATTTATCGCACGCGTCGACAGTTTGTATTTATCCAGCGGTATAGTCAAATCGCCGACCCGCAATCTTGTAACACCGCTGTCGCACTGTATCGGCCGGCAATAGTGTTCCAAATCCCGACGATTTGCCATCCGCCAACTACCGCCGGTTGCCAGTAAGCTTTCGTACCCGGGGTTACATGTCGCCGACGTCGGCCAACAGAAAATCCTTGGGCCTGTGCCGTCAAAATCGCCATAACCGAAGCCACCAGAATCGCCAGAATGAGCACAATTTAAGTTAAAAGTCCCGGTGGGTAACTGTATGTCGCCCCAACTTACGCGACAACTTGCTATTTGAACGTGTCTGCCATCGCCTGATGAACTGGACCAATAGCCCCCAAAATACTGTGGCATCCAATCATTGGGCGGGCATCGCAAACACTCTGTTTGACCGGTGTTCGGCTGGTACCACCCAGGGTTATTACCGCTGCCGCTGCCGCACCATGTGCACGCCTGGTTACCGGCAACTGCTTTGAAAGTTCCCGCCAGACAAGGGCTGCATGCCGCGCCGTCAAGGAAATACCCCGGGTCGCACACCCACGGACAATTATTCGCAATCATATGGCATTCTGTACCGGTGCAGTTCGCAGGCGGTACCCAGTCAGCCGGCCAGGAAAGATATTGTGCATGCATCGGGGCAT
>WRCO01000008.1 GCA_009783855.1 Alphaproteobacteria bacterium | reverse complement strand
CGCGCAACGTGTAAAACATCGTTCTTGTTTATCATTGAACAATGAGGAAGTGGGCGCGGGGGTATTCAGATAGTTTGCGGGACAGGGGCGTATGCCCGCACAAGTTGTATCGTTCCAGCCGCATAGGTGGTTCTCGACAGATGTCTGACTCCAGTTGACATTGTGCGCATTACTCCACCGCGCATTGTCGCCGGTGCCAGTAGGTATGAGCGCGCATGCAGTATGTATTGTTTGAACCCACTGCCCGGCAGTGCATTGTGTGAAGCATCTGTTCTGGGCATCTGCCGGGAAGAGGGATGACGTATTCAGATAGTTTGCGGGGCACAGGTTTATGGATGATATTGTGCCCCAGTTGACATTGTGCGCACTACTCCACCGCGCATTGTCGCCGGTGCCAGCAGGTATGGGCGCGCATGCATTGTCGCCAGAGCATGAAGTTTGATCAGTGCACGCTGTTTGAACCCACTGACCGGCATCGCAACGTGCGAAGCACTGAGTTATCGCACTGGCCCTTGGGGGGGAATTCCGATAGCCTTCGGGGCACGGGTTGCATATGCTACTGCCGGGGGGGCTAAAAAACTCCGATACACATTGGGCGCAGGCTTCCATTATCCATCCACATCCACCTCTCGATATGCAGTCAGCTTCACTTAGTTCCGCACAATTATCGTTGGCCAGCGATTCAGACACAGAAAACAATGCTGTCACAAATAGAAATAAAAACACAAACTTACATCTCACTTATTTATCCCTCCCCAAAAACCGATGTGAACGCCTTATTTTTGATTCTTTATGTTGCCTAGATAACTTGGCCTAAGATTAAAAACATTGGGATGACTTTTCCCGCGTTGACAATGTATCCCATAACCTCCATGCGCAGCTTTTGAGACACCAGAATTTCCGGCGGATTAAATACTCCTTTGCCCCAAATTTCTCCGGGTTTCAGTTCCTTGACCCCTTCTAGACGCTCCACCATTATCGCTACTCCGCCAGCACCCCATATAAATTCATCCCAGTCATTCTGCGCTTCCAGGAACAGCGTATCGGTTGTTGCCTTGGACACTTCAAATATAACCTTGTCAGTAAGCTGTTGCAAATTTGCAAGGTTGCCGACATCCCACATTGTAAACGGTATCGTTACATTCTGCTTTACTATCGGCGGGTTTGGTCCCGTTGTATTGCCCGCTTTACCGCATCCGGTAAGGGATGGCAGAAGGAGAAAGACGATGATAATCGTCGCCACCGCGGCGCGTTTACCCCATGCCGGCGTGGTCCATTTTGGCGCTTTGGGTGTTTTTGCGGCCTTGGTAAATTTGCCCTTCAAATCCGCCCCGATTTTCTTCATCGGGTCGATAAGGGATTTGTTTATGTTATAAGGTACTATGCTTTTCATAATATGCTCCTTTTGGTTGTCGGGCAAATGATATTTGCCCCTACATGTTGCCGGGTTGAAGATATTCGCCCCCTGCATTATTTTGTACTTAAATTCTACCCCCCCCGCCCCTTTTGTCAAGAAAAAACACGGATATCGTGGGGATGTACCGGCTGTCTAATATATTGGACAACTTCTCTATTGTCATTCCATGGCTTGACCGCGGAATCGCGGAATCAAGGTGATAAAAACAAACCGGTTATTGGCTGTCTACTATAAGTAGACAATCAATACAGTCACGGACACTGGCACGGGCACTGGTCACCAACTTCATGCTTTTTTCACCTTTCGATTTATGGTATAATAATCGGGATAAAAGAGAAAAATGAAACGGATACTGGCCGCATTATTGGGACTTCTTATGCCGCTTTCCGCACATGCTGTGCGCGAAGGCACTCCCGTCTGGTACCAGCCACAGCGAAGCGCGTCCGGCGCAACGATTCTTGGCCAACGAACCCAAGTGATTCAGGTTCCGCGTCAACCGGAAATCCCCCAACATACCGGAGTTTCCGGAGTGTTCGCGGGCGCAATGACCCCGTTTGGAATCGGATTTGTCCCGCAACCCGATTGGCTTGTAAGCGCCGGATATACAAGAAGATTTGCAAATTTTGAATTCAAGACAGGCGTCAATTCCATCCTTAAATGGAATGATATGATTATCAATGAAGTGGGCTTTCGCGTCGACCGCAATTTTCAAATGCGCGACGTTGATTTGTTCGCGTTCGGCGAATACCGCCGCGGCACGGTGGCAAGCGCCGGTTTAAGTATGGATTACGACCTTGAACCGTATAACTGGGCGCAACCGGATATCGGAATATTTACGATTTCCATGGGCGGAACATCGGGCAATACGGATTATATGCGTTTTGGATTCGGCGCGCGGAATGTGTGGAACGTCGGCGGCTGGCAATTTTCGCCAAGCATCGGATATGAAATGTTCAGCCACAGCCTTCGCATGCACGACCATATATACCCGAATCCGGGAATATTCCTTCCGCTTCTTACGGACAAGGGAGACTATGTATTCGGCGACCAGTTCGGCCAATTCCACAACGTGCCCCTTGGTATCGCCGCGCCGTCCGATTGGTTCCAAGTATGCCTTTCCCCCGAAGATATTTGGGTCGCGGCGACCGATGCGGCCGGAAACCCGATAATACAGGGCGACGGAACGTTGGGCATGATTATTTACAACCCGCTGTGGGGCAATATCCCGTGGGGCGTCGGTCCGGGTCAATGTATAATCATCGGCGGCGACGGTCCGGTTGTGATTCCGGGTGTCACGCACATATACGACACGACTTGGTCCGGGCTTTTCGTGGGTCTTGAAATTGAAAAGCAAATGACCTTTACGGACAGGCTTCGCTTTTATTTCCAATTCGGCATGCCCAATTATTACAGCGAAGGCGTCTGGCCGCACAGGACCGATTGGCAACAAAACCCAAGCTTTACGGACGAAGGCTCGACCGGCGCATATTCGTACCAGGCGGAAATGGAGTACATACATCAATTGTCCGACCGTTTGCAAATATCGCTTCGCGCGGATACAAGCTTTTTCAACGTCGGAAATATTTCGGGCCAACTGTTTGTCGCGGGATACCAGATGTATGTAATCGACCCCGAAACCGGGTGGTATATCCTTGACAACAACGGCTTTCCGCTTTTGCAAGTGGTCGAACCCCATACTGTGAAGATAAGCGATTCCTTGAAATACGCAAGATGGCAATCGTTCGGCCTTTCGTTAAGCCTGCGGTATTCGTTCTGATGAAGCTTCCATCTTCTATTATCTATGCTCTATGCTCTATGCTCTTGCTGGCATCGGCGGCGCGTGCGGCGGACAAAGACGTCAACCGCTGGCACGCGACATTGCAACAGATTCAAGACAGGGCGGTCGCGGAAAACATATCGCACCATGTAATAGACCAAGTGATTCAAGAAGCGACGTTCATGCCGGGCGTAATACGAAGCGACCGGAATCAATCGGAATTCCGGCTTACGCTGAATCAATACATAACGCGCATGGTGAACGCGGACCGTGTCCGGATGGGGCGCGCGGCGAAAAAACAGCATGCGGATTTATTGCGCCGGGTCGAGGCAAGGTACGGAGTCCAACCGCACGTGATTCTGGCGTTCTGGGGGCTTGAATCGAATTACGGCACGTTCAAGGCGACGCACAGAATGTCCGACGCGTTCTTGACGCTTATATATGACGGCCGCCGCCAGACGTTCTTTACAAACCAATTGTTCGCGCTTATGAAACACGCCGACAAGAATAATCTGTCCATATCGTATCTGCGCGGCTCTTGGGCGGGCGCGATGGGGCATTTTCAATTTATTCCGACAACGCTTGCCGCGTACGGGGTTGACGGCGACGGCGACGGCGTGGTCGATGTGATTGGCAGTCTTCCGGATGCCATGTATTCCGCCGGAAATTTTTTGCGCAGGCTGCGCTGGAATAAGAATGAAAGGATACTTCGCACAGTGCGCCTTCCCGCCGGATTTAATATGTCTTTGTGCGATGCGCGCACGCGGAAAAACCTTTCCCGTTGGCAGGCGATGGGCGTCCGGAATCCGGATGGAAGCGCGCTTCCGCGCGCCGATATGTCCGCCGGAATGGTGTGCGACGCGCGTGACAAGAACAGGGTTGGCTATCTTGTCTATGAAAACTTTTACCGTATAAAAAGATGGAATAATTCCAACGCGTACGCCATCGCCGTCGGTCTGCTTGCGGAGAGATTAAGATAGTGCCCGGTGGCTCGTGCTGGTGACTGGTACGCATAAAATAAAGGTTGTCTACTATAGTAGACAACCTTTATTAAGAATCACCAGTACGGGCCGTCGGCACGAGTCACCAGCCACCAGTTATTTCGCTACAATAAATATCTTGTGTTTGTTGGCAAGTTCGACGACCTTTTCCCTGTCGACGACAAAGCAGTTTTTCGAATCAATTACAATTCCGCGCAAATTCGCCGTAATGACATCAAGCACGGTGTCAATCCCGATGGCGGTGATTTCGGCGCGCAAATCCTGACCCGGTTTTATCATTTTCGCAAACACTCCGGACGGCTTCCGTCGCCGGTCGCGGCGCAATTCGATAACGCGTTTCAGCATGTTTGCAGTACCTTCGGCCGCTTCAAGCGCGAATACCTGTTTATCCACGACGACGGCGGTTCCGATGTCTTCTTTGCCGATAAGGCGCGATACATACATCGCGCGTTCGATGTCTTTTTTATCCGATGACGACGGCTTTGCCTTTGTCTGGATGCCGGGTTCGAAACTTAAGCCCGGGCACAAATCTTGGGCTCCCACGACTTTGAATCCTTTGGATTCTATGCCGGCGATTGCGGCGTGCGTCATGGAATCGTAACCCTTTTGATTGCGAAGCACTTTAAGGAAGACACCGACAGACCACAAATCCGGCCGAATGTCGGATAAATTCGGATGCCCGATGCCGCCCGCAAATGTAAGCAGAGTAATCCCGCGCCGTTTGCATTCTTTTGCCGCGGTGCCGCCCGCGCCAAGCCGTATGACCAAATCGGGTTTAAGAGCGGGGTCGAAAAACCCGCGAATTCCGACGACGAATACTTCCCACCCCTGTGCGCGTAATTCGTCCCGCACAAGAAAGGGAAGGCGAAGCGCGCCCGCGAACAATGCTATTTTTTTATCTTTTATTTTCATGGCTTTTTGATTGTATAACAAAAGCGTGCGTTAATCAAATTTTAATTCTGCAATTATATATTTAACCATCCAGCTTGATTTTGGACGAACAAAATTATAGAATGAATCCGTTCTTAGAAATAAGAACAAAAGGACATAGTTAGCAGACCGGGTGTAGTTACCCAAAAAGCAGAAACTAACAAAGTCCCGACCTTGTGTCGGGAAGCCAGTTGCCATACAATAACCGAAAGGTAAAAGCAACAGGTTCAAGCTTTTTTGAATAACTACCTTCCCGACTCCTACTGGCTAGGAGTCTTTTTATTCCAAAAACCAGCGGGAAGGTAAAGCATGTTTGAAAAAATAAAACGCGGATATTGGTTTCTTCGGGCTTTGATGTATTTGCCAATATATAAAATCCGCAACCGGCAAAAGGAATTCCGGTACAATCTTTCCGTTGCAATGACCGTCAAAGACGAAGGACTATACCTGCAAGAGTTCATCGAATATCATAAAATGATGGGTGTTGAACATTTTTATATCTATAACAACAACGGCACCGACAACACGGCGGACATTCTGAAACCATATATGGACGCAAGGCTTGTCACATACCAAGACTTTCCTGGAATCGGCGTCCAGCAAAAGATTTACGCGCATGCGTGCAAAAGGTGCCGGACCGAAACAAAATGGCTTGCCATAATTGATGCGGATGAATTCATATTGCCGTTGGAACATGAAAATATTCCGGAATTTTTGAAGGACTATGAAGATTTTTCGCAAATCTGCATACATTGGTTAAGGTATGGAAGTTCCGGTCATAAAGAGAAACCGAGCGGTCTTGTCGTGGAAAACTTCACACAACACGAGGAATGCGGTAACCAGCACGTAAAAAGTATAGTCAATCCGCGGGCCGTCGTGAAAACACGAATCCATTGGCACGAAGTCTCTGGCAAATCAGTCAATGAAAACAAAGACCGGGTGACGGGCCCGAAAGACGTCCGTGCGCCCATATCCAAAATCCGGATAAATCATTATCTTGTAAAAAGCTTTGAAGAGTGCGAAATTAAGCGGTTGCGCGGGCGAAATAACGGCATGTTGCGCAACATAACATATTTTCAGTGGTATGACAAGAATGACGTGGCGGACGGTCGTATGGCGCCCCATGCCGAAAGGCTTAAAAAATTAATTACTTGGAGAAACAAAGGTGGAGCGTAAAAATTCTGATAACTTTTAATTCTGAACAGGGTGCCGCTTTTTTCTTGACATTTTAATCTTTTGGTCTACGATGCCGTTCAAATCAAGGGAAAAAGTATGAAGAAATTAATTTACGCCCTTTGCATAAAGCTTGCCATTTCCGGCGCGCACGCATCGAACGGGACACCCCAGGCACCTTTTATCCGCGCAACACACATCACTCTTATTCGCGAAGTTCAAAGCGACGCAGGAATGCGGCGCGCTTCTGCTTGGCAGGAATCAAGACCAATAGCGGCAAGGCCCGTGCCAATCCAACATGAACCAAGGCCAGAGGCCCGGACCGCGGCGGCCCCTGCGCCTGCACCCGTGGCGCCTGATGCAAGAAAGACCGCTTTGCCGGCAAATATGTATATCCGCATGGGCACCGGCTGGACCGCCGGATTTATTTCAAGCAAGGACATAGAACACGGATATTATGTCACGACCGGCCTTGGATGGAAACTTTCGTCCGTATTGCGCGCGGAAATCCAATATAACCAGAATCGGTTTTATTTCGTGGACACCATGACGCGCGGCACGTCGCACGCGGGCGCCGGCATGATGTATCTTGATTTTGTAAAAAGCCACAGACCGAACGGCACACGCCGCGTTATCGTTCCGTTTGCCGGAATCGGCGCCGGAGCCGGACATTTTGCGATAGACGATAAAAAACATGCCAAAGGAGGTGACGGCATCTTTGCGGCGCCGCGTGCGGAATTGGGATTCAATGTCGCGATTACGGACTTTGTCGGCATAGATTTCGCATACAGATATGAATTCTATCTTGCGGATAAATTCGGCTGGCAAGGCGCGCATGCCAACAACCCAAGCGTAAGCAATCTGTTGGCATCTTTCAGATTTACTTTCTAAGGCGGTGAAACCATGAAAAATATATTTACAATTGCGATGATAATTTCACTGATAGGCAACTTCGCATTGGCGGCGGAAGAATCGTACAGCCGCGCCGAAGACAAACCTTTTTACGCCGCTGTGAATTTCGTCGGCGCGCGCTGGAACAACGCGCGGAAAGACGGGTTTGAGCTGGACGGCAAAATCACGCCCGGGTTTGATTTGGCAATCGGCGCGCGCGCGACGGATAATATAAGACTGGAATTAAACTATTACTATGCGGATGTGAAATATGATGCGCTTAAAATGAACGGGCATATATTTTTCTTGAACGCGCTGTATGACGGGCGTTTCCGCGCCGCGGCCCGTCAATGGCTTGTGCCGTATGTCGGATTTGGCATCGGGGTTTCGCGCAACTCGACAACCGCCGCGGACACAGATTTGGGCGAACGGTTTACGCCTGTGGTGGCGGCTCTTACCGGCCTGGCGTTTGAATTGAACAGAACATTCAGCATAGACGTCGGATACAGATACATGTACATGTTTTCGCCCGATTTCATAATTGCCGGCGACACATTTGAAATCCCCCCGACATCGCATCAGTTGAGAACCGGATTGAAAGTAAGCTTCTAGTGACTGGCGGCTTGTGCTGGTGACTCGTGTTGGTGATTTGTAAATGGTTGTCTACTATAGTAGACAACCTTTATTTTATGCGTACCGGTCACCAGCACGAGTCATCGGCACCAACCGCCAATCACCAACAAGAAAATCCCCCGCTTGCGCGGGGGTTTTTCCGAATGCCGCCAAAAGGAAGGAAAGGAAAGGAGAAAACGGCGAACACGTCGAAACTGTAAAAAGGCGATTATCGGAACCCAGAGGAGAGAGAATGTAGGAGGGAGTCTGGAATCCCGATAATCATGGGTATCAAGGACTTTCGTCCCTGATGCGACTAATATAATACATTTATGTCTTTTGTCAAGCATTTTGTTAAGAAATTTCATTTATGTCAAGATAGCGACGGCCAATTTAATAAATTATTAATTTTACGTGAAATTATGACGCGTAGCTTTTAATATCGCGTCGAAATTATCATTGTCTGCGGATTTGTTATTACGCTCTTTTCCGCATTTTTCGCATTTATGTAAAATGACATATCCGTCTTTCTTTGATGTGACCGATATGGGTCGCATTAACCCGTGGCAAACGGCCGCGCGGTCACCTGGATTGACGTCAACGTCTTTGCTGTAAAGGCATTCGGGACAGTGGTTCGTGTACCCATTGCCGCAAACGCGCGCATTGCAATGCGCGCATATAAAGTTTTCAATCTTTCGTGTGAACAGTCTGGTCATGGTGTTATGTGGCGCAGTCACCCGGCCCGCGTCGCAGACGCGAAGGGTGGTGGGGACACAGAGAGTCGAACTCTGAAGGATTTCTCCACTGGAACCTAAATCCAGCGCGTCTACCAATTCCGCCATGTCCCCGCGGAACGAATTTTACCCCATAATATCCGGTTTTGCAAATGTTTGTAAAACACGAACAAGTTTACGTTATTCCAACAATCACCGGGCCGTCATCCCGGCCTTCGTCGGGATGTCGGTCTCTGGAATAAGAGTCTGGAAAATCATTCGCCCCTTGCTAAATTTTCGGGATTGTACTATATTCGGGTTGTCAATGGCATCCCGATATAATTAATGTGGCAAAAGGGGGGACAAGATGGAAAATTTGAAAGACTTTTTATTTCATTGGTCCAAAGTTCGCAATTTGAAAGGAATGGGCGAGGCCCGCGAACTTACCCTTAAAAATATCAAAAACAAAGACGATTTGACCAAGGGGCAGAAAGACAATAAATGGCAAGAGCTTATCAAGGACGAACTTCCCGACCCGGGCGACGCGGAATGGAATTTCTCCGAAGACGAATGGAAAAAATTCTATTCCGAATTTCATAAAGCTTTTCAAGAAATGGCGGCCAATCCGGACGCTATTCGCAGCAATGAGAAAGCGCAAAAATTCCTTAAAGAATATTATACCCGCACGGGCGCGATGTTTCCCGAACCAAAGCTTGTCCAGGGTACTGTAAACAGTGTCAAGGATTTTGGAGCTCTTCTTGAAGGCAATCGCGAATCTTTCAAATTGCTGCTTGCGGGAAATGTCGACAATTTTGACGAAGTGCTTGCCGGCATAAAGGACGGAAGTTATCAATCGAATCCAAAACTGCGCGAAGGCGTCGATTGGGTCGTGCACGTCATCAATCATTTTATGAATCAGGAAGAAGAGCTGGTCGGGCATCTTGATGAAAAAACCATAGATGCTTTGAAAAAGTTGAATCTTCCGGCAATACGAAAGGGATTAAAACCGGATACGGAAATTTCCGACATAAACCTTGAACGGTTCAAAAAAGGATGGGAAGGGCTTTTGGAAACTTTATACAGCACAAAGCCCATACGCGAAGCCTTCCCGGGCAAAAACATCACTGCCCAGATTGAAGACGGGATTTCCAAAACAAATTGGAAAGAAGGCGACGACAAACTTGAACAGACTTTCCCGGATGCGCCGAAGAACGTTCTTGAAAAAATGAAAGACTGGACCGATGAAAAATATAACAACAGCATCGGCCGGTTTGCCAACCGCCACAACCGCCATATATACAAAACCGGCGCGCGGCATGTCGTGGACGCGATTGTAAAAAAATTCAAAATCGACCCGACTTTGGGGCTTGCGGGCATTTTCGACAAATACGACGACATACATAAAGAGGTTGCAAAAAAATCCCCGAGCGCCGCCGCCGGGTTCAAATGGATGAAAGAAACGCTTGCCCCGATGCGCGAAGGCAAAATGAAAGCTGCGTTTGAAGAGGCGCTTAAAGACGGGCAGAAATTAAACGCCCTTGTCGAACAAATGGCGATACAGGCGGTGGAACAGGGCAAAGTCAAAGAATGCGAAGCCGCGATGGAAGTCCTTGCGGTTATGCGGTACGATTCTTTTACAAGTTCGCGTTACGGAAAATTCGCCGCGGTCGAATTCACCCCGTTCGAAGGCTTTATAAAAGACCCGACGCTTAAACCGCTTGCCCCTGTGTTCCAGGCCGCGCAATGGTCGATTCACACGATGATAAAGGGCGCGGCAAAGGGCGTGATACTTGGCCGCAATCTGTGGAAACGCAAAAGCGCGAAATTCGGCGAGGCAAAATCCAAACTCATCTCGAGCGGATACAAAGAACGCGACGACGAAAAGCGCGACGAATTCGCACAAAGCAAAAAAGACAAAGACGATTTGATAGTCCGCGCCAAAAGAAAAAGCGACAGAATTACTTATGGCAAACTTCGCCTTGAACAGGATGCGATGAAGGCATTAAAAGAAAAATCCGACACACAGGCGCGCTTGGCCGAACTGTTAAAGAATCATCCGGGACTTGAAAATAAAGAAGAAGAATGGCAGAAACAACAAGAAGAAATCGACGCGCTTAAAAAAGAAAAGGAAAAACTTGAAAAAGAAGGCACACTTGAAAAGCAAAGGGAAAAGATAGAAAAAGAAAAGGAAAACCTTGCAAAGTTTGAAGAGAAGTTTGCCGCAGCAAAGACGGGCTATAAGCCTTTGGAACAGCGGATTCTGGACGCGGTCAAGGATTCACAGCAAGAAATTATCGCCCTTACCAAAGAAATCGCAGAAAGAGAAGCCGCCAAAAAACCGGTCAAAAGGTTGCAAAACAAACTTGAAAAACTGTTTCAACAAAGTGCGGTGGCGGCGGCAGGCGCCAAATCCACGGAAGAGATTATCTTTGACGGGTCTTATACTCTTCCAAAACAGGAAGAGGCAATAAAAAAATCAAGGGCCAGGATAAAAAAGCTTGAAAAGAATTGTCGCGATATAGAAAAACTTGATACGGAAATCCTGACAAAAGAACAAGCGTTGGCGGAAGACAAGGCAACGTACGAACCACTTGTCGAAAAATTCAAAGCCTTGAACGAACAAATATCAGACGCAGACGCTATAGTTGCGGAAAGCAAAAATCGGGTGGACGAATTGACTCAAGAATACGACGAAACCCAAGATAATATAACGGGGCTTGACGAAGAGCTTAAACAAATCGACAAAGACGAAGCAAAGTTCGAAGAATCCGGAAGCAAGGAAAAACAGATGCAGGAATTGCTTGATTTCTGGAACAAAATAAACGGCATAAGGGCAAGCAACTTTAACATATTCCGAAGCAAAAAGGACGTGCAAAAGGAATCTGACGACGAAGCGGCCGCCATTGCGGCAGCGGCAAAGGCGGCACGCGGCGACCGCTCGTAATCCGGGCGCGCATTCGCGCTCTTTTTACAAAAATCTTTTCAAAATTTTTATAAAACGAAATCCGGCGACCGCCGGATTTTTATCTTGTATTCGGAATTATCGCAATATCGTTATACGTGGAAAGCAACTGTGTGCCGGTGCCGCAATATATCCGGTTAAGCGACCCGCGATACGCGTTCATTTCGGCAAGCCAGCGTTGCGTAAGTTCTTCATCCGCGCCCTGGAACGCCGCCCATCCGCCAAGCGCTCCACCCATCATGGCGCCCGTGTGCGTGGGGCTCCACCATCCAAGGTTGCTCATATCGACCAATTGCCCGCGGTCGTCCGTGCTTACTCTGCGCGGCACAAAATTTTCCGCAGATGCGTTTGTTATAGCGGGCCCCGCGCGTCCGCCGACAAAACTGCGTATTCCGCCGGGACAGCTTTTCGCGCCTTCTCTGTCCCACCGCGCCGGATTGCTGTTTGTCCAGCCGATACATACGGCGGGCTGCGCGTCAAGGGTGACTCTTATGCCGTCTGTGGGTTCGACCTGGTTCCATTCCACCGGCCTGTCTTGGCGGTCCTCGCACTCGGTAATCATCCCGGCGTTATGGAAACAATATTGGCCGTCACCCTGACCCGTCCGTGTGATTGGTATGACCGAAAGGTCTTGACCATGAACCCTTACGTTCATAAGGTTGGTCGGGTTGCAGTTTGCCAAATTCTCGTCGCATACGATTGTATGCCTGTTGCGGATGTTATAAAATACGGTCTGACCGGCCGGCAAATCGTTCGTGTCGGCATGTTGTCCGAACAGGCATTGGCCGCTTATGCTTTCCATGCCGGTTGCCGGCGGCGGGCAGTCGTCGACCCAAAGCACGGTCCTTTCATCCATTATATTTGCGATGACCGCGCTTGAAACGGCATTGACCGTCGCGCCCATTATAACATTGCCGGTGATATGGCCCGCGTCGGTGGCGACATGACCCACGCCCGCGCCCGCAACCGCGCCAATGCCCGCGCCGACCCATCCGCCGGTTGTGAAGTATCCGGTGACTCCGCCCGCGGCGGCGGCAAGAAGCATGTTTTCAGTTCTGCGTCCCCGAAATTCCCGGTCCATTTGTCGGCGAACTTCGCCAAGCGTCGGCTCGCTGTCACGCGGGAAGGTAAGGCTGAATGCTTCGGGGGTATAGCTTTCCGTCGGAAATGCGCCGATATTGCAATGGATGGTATCACCCGCCGCAACGCGCGCCCGCGCAAGTATGACATCGTTGTTGCCATGGACTTGGCGTAATTCGACTTCGGCGACGCATGTCACGCCGGGAACTTGGCCCGCGCTGAATCTTGCGCCGGCGGTTGGGGAATCCCATGCGAATCTTCCGCGCGGGAATATCATGGAACAGTTTTCAAGTTGCGCCATCTGGACGTTGAAACGTCCGCGTCCGGACGCAATATCACGCGCAAGTTCGATGTTTGCCACGCGCACGGGAAGATTGCTTGTGTCCACTGCGGCTTCGGCGTCGCCGCCGGTTGTTACGACCGTCGCCGTTTCGACGACAGGGGTCTGCATAGCCACGGCATGCCTGTACGCTTCTGCGCGCGCGCCGCGGTCGCCCGTTGCGGCGGCAAGGTTTCCGCCCGCCTGCCGCTGTATCACCGGCCCGGCATGCGCGGCAAAACCGCAAATGCAGAGCATAGAGCATAGAGCATAGAGCATGGATGAATGATTTACTTTACAGCCCGACACTTTGCCACCCTTTTTCGTTTCATTGTCTGTATTGTGGATGAAAGCAATTTTACCAACTCTTCGCAATCATGATTTATGACGACAAAATGCTTTTCTTCCATATGCTCTTCCAATTTTGATTCGCTTTGCGAATTAAAATTGAAGCCGCATCCTCACGCCCACGTCTACCATCGAAAGTCTTCCGGATTCGGACCAGTTCACATAATGATGCACGCTGTCGTAATCTGCGGGGATTTCGGAACCCGCTTGGCCGATTGGAACGCCGTTTCCGGTTGAAATCCATTCTTGCTGGTCCACGACGATACTTCCCGACGACGATACGCGGCCAAGTCCCATATAGCGCACAAAGAAGTCTATCTTGACGCCGCCGTCCATCTGGGTCGTCACGCCGCCTTCAATCATGTATGCGATATTTTCGCGCGTGCCGCCGGCATGGTATGCGTGTATGTCGGAAATTCCGGTAAGCCATCCGTGTTCAAGGTTGGGCGCGCCTTCCGGCATATCCGGTTCGGCATAGAACGTGCGGTCGAATATAAGGTAATCGGATATGGTATTAGTACTTATGCCGACCCCGATGCCGACGTAAGGACGCAATGCGCCGCCCGCCAAAAATCCGGTATAAGAGTCAAGGTTGTAAAACAAATTCAACATAGTCGCCGTAGACGTGATACGGCCGCCGTCCAGAACCGTCGCGTCTATGAACCCGCTTCCGCCGTCGCTTGTCTGGACGGAATTCGGATATGACATGCCGCTGTATCTTGTGTACGAAAAATCAACGCGTATGTCGGAATTTATCGCGGCGCCGACGGACAATTGCAACGGTATTACGGTGCCTTGCTGGAATCCTGCTTCGCGGAAAGCGCCGGGCACGAACCATGCGTTTTGTTGAAGTCTGTAATCGGCAAGCATGCCGCCATTAACCGATACGGTGTACGCTGCGGAAAGCCCGATATAGAGCCCGCTGTCGGACAATCTGTCATAAGCGGACGGCCAATAATACCGCCGTCCCGTGGGGGTTGCGTTCGACCCGACGCGGGGAAGGGCGCCCGTAATGCGCGTAGGCTGTGCGGCGCCGGGCATCTGCGCCACGGTGTTTGTCGGAATGAATTGATTGCCCACTATGCGCTGGTTCGGATTCTGGAGCTGCATTTGCTGTTGCATCATCATCTGTTGCTGTGGGGTCATCATCGCTTGTTGTTGCGGAATGATGACCATCGGCGGGGGTGCCGTCATCATCATTTGCTGCGCGGCCGCGCCGGACGTTGTGACGCCGCCTATGCAACCAAGGCCCAAAAGGGCAAAAAGCTTGGAATTTTTCATCCTCTCCCGCTTAGTTATTTCAAAGTATTATATCATAAATGGGGGGCAGGAAAAAGTGTAAAGTGCGCGGTTGTGGTGTCGGCTTCGCCGACGGTTATTTGACTGATACACTATGAGCGAAGCGAACATATTAACTCCACACTTCACATTGAAAAACGCGCCAAAGGCGCGTTTTTCGTGTGTCCAATATAAGTTTGTTTTTTGTTTAATTAAAACCGTACGTTGACGCGCGCGCCCAATTCGGCCTTTATGTCGGTCGCGTTTTGGGATTTCGCGGCTGCGCTGTTAAAGGTGTATTCACCATACAGGGCAACTTGAACGTTGTTGGTCAATTGGTGCGCGACGACCGCCGACAAGATATACTCGTCTATACGGTCACGCAGACTGTTTTCAAGATAGTCGACAAGTCCCGCCGCCAAGTTTTCCGCGGTTACGTCATGTGCCGCCAGTGCCCCATCAAATGGAGGATTGGCATCCATAACGTCCAGCGTTCCTTGAATGGTCAGCGTATCCAAATCAAAGCTTCCTACGTTCTTGACGACATTGGATGGACGATGACGGAAGTGGAGTCCGCCGCCAAATGACCATCTGCTGTCCAATTGGTATAATGAACGCAAACCTGCGGCATATTCCCAAGTCGAGCCTGTTTCAACAGAAATCGTTTGTTCCGGGAAATTGTCCGCAAACAAGTTGCCGATTGCGATGCCGCCGGCTCCTTCAAGCAGGGTTCCGGCAAAGCTTCCGGCAATTGCGTTTGCAATTCCTTGTTTGCCGCTTGTACCCACATTGATTTCGTTATTGTCGTTTCCGAAAGTACGCAATACTTCGGCATACGCGGCAACGGTCAATCTATCCCAAGTTTTGCCAACCTTTGTCCCAAGCCAAGCACCCCAACGTCCGTTGGAATAATTGTCATAGTCAAAGGTAATCGGGTCCGCGCCGCCTTTGGCGGCAATGGCTTCGGCTTTCATTTTTGACACGCCGCCCAATTGCGCGTCGGCATATATATCCCATGTGATGCCGTGTGTTGGAACGAATTCCGATGCCCGGAAATTCAGACCCAGGCGCGCATTGCTGATACCTGTGCGGTCGATATCGCCGTTATGGGTATAAGACAGGGTTCCGCGCAAGGACAGAAAATCCGTCAATCCCACGCCCAAATCCTGATGGACGCGATAGATTGGAAATTCAGTTGCATGGACATGGTCGTGTGCAACGCGCGCCGCATTGTCATTCGTGCGCACGTACATAAGGCCAAGGCCGGTTCTGGAATACACTTCACCTGCCATAGGCATATAAAGCGGATTTTCCAGGTTGGTAACAGCCATCGCCGGACTCGCAAGTAATGCGGCGGCAGTGGCCAGTTTCAGTTTTTTTCTCATTTTAGTTTCCTTTATGAGTTGTTAATCACCCGCGCCCATTATTGGCAACACGGGGTGTTTGCTTTGCACCACCCTTTTTAGGCAATAGCGCAATGTCACGTAACAAACATCCGAATCGTATAACTATGGAACAAATAAGTCAAAAATCTTTTATGTTGACACAGAGGCATTCATAGTATACGAAAAATTATTGACGGATTTTTATAATGTAGGGTCAAGTCCCCCCTCCCGTCATTCCCGCGAGGGCTCTGAATTCCAGAATCCGTCATTCCCGCGAAGGCGGGAATCCCTTGTAGGAAACTATCGCCGGCTTTGCCGGCGATTCAATTCAGTGTTGCAAGCAAAGCTTGCAACAGTCTGTACAATGGATCCCCGCCTTCGCGGGGATGACCGGGGTTACTCCAACACCTGTTTCTGCAACCCAATCAACTCTGCGCAGCCTTTGGCGGCCAATGCCATCATGTCGTTGATTTTTCCGGCCTCGAACGGGTGGGCTTCGCCCGTGGCTTGAATCTCAATAAATTTCCCATCGCCCGTCACGACAAAGTTCGCATCAAGTTCGGCCGCAGAATCTTCTTCGAAATCCAAATCAAGGACAAGTTCCCCGTGCCAATATCCGACGCTTGTCGCCGCGACATAATCGCCGATTGGGTTTTCGCTTATCCGGCCTTCAAGCAATAATTTTTTCATCGCAAGCGACAGCGCCACAAACCCGCCCGTAATCGCCGCGCACCTTGTCCCGCCGTCGGCTTGGATGACGTCGCAATCGATTGTGATGGTGTGCCTGCCCAATTTTTCCATGTCGACAACGGAACGAAGCGCCCGCCCGACAAGCCGCATGATTTCCGCGCACCGGTGGTCTTTCAACATCGCGTCGCGGCTTTTGCGTATGCCGACCGCGCGCGGCAGCATGGAATATTCCGCCGTAACCCATCCGCCGGTCTTGTTTTGAAGGCGTTTCCAAAGCGGTTGCTGCATTTCGACGGACGCGTTGCATATAACGTGCGTTCCGCCGATTTTTATCATACACGACCCTTCGGCCCATTTGTTGACGTTGGTTTCGATTTCGACAGGGCGCATCTGGTCGGGTTTACGGAGAGAGGGGCGAAGCATAGGTATTCCTTGGTTTATAATTAATGGTTAATATTTGATGGTTTCGGCCGCCATTATTAACCATAAGATGTTAACTATCAACCATTAACTATTGCGCTTGACAAATTATATTATTTATGCTATTTTTAAGGTCCAACCCTAAAAAAAGGACCCAAGACATGAAAAACCGTAAATCGCTTGAAAAAGCCATTACAGCCATTAAAAAGAGAATCATAAAAGCACAGGCAGCAATCGCCAAATCGGAACGCGAACTTTCGAACGCGACGGCGCGCGAATGCATGGTTTCGCTTGACGAACGTATGGCGGCTTTGCAATTGGAATTGAACGCTTATGCCCTTGTGTTGAGGGAAAGCGATTATGCGCCGGTCAGAAAATCCATAGAGATGCTTCGGAAAAAGGCGCTGGTAATATCCGAAAAGATAAAAAAAGTGCAAAAAGGCCCAAGCGAAGAAGCAATGAAGGAATATCTGGGCCAGCAAAGGAAACTCTTGGCGATTCTTTGTGAAGAGCTTGACAGGAATTCCGTCGCGCTTGCGGATTTGAAACAGAAAGAATTGAACGAAAAGCGCTGGAACAAGCAAAACGACCTTCACGTGAAAACCGTCCGCAAGCACAAACATTTCGTCACAGGCAAAAACGACGACCCGAAATTGACCGTTGCCTACAATAAAATGTTAAACATCCAAAACAGCGTGCTCCCGGCATTATCCCCCGTGCCGACGCGTTAATTAAAAGGGACAGCCATGTGTGACAACCAAAACTGTGGCAAAAGCCACTGTCGTAATTGCGATATCAAATTGGAAAGAATCTTGGCCCAAAGCAGACAGGTTTGGCAGACTCTTGCAGAATGCGGCGCCTTTATTCCGATTTATTCGGACACAGAACAAGAGGGCGATTCAAGTTGCAGGGAAATCTGCCTGAAAACCGGGAAAGAATCCTGTTATTCGAAAATCAACGCATATTATGATGAAGCGCAAAGCACACTTGCCCGTATGCGCAAACATTGCCGGACGCCAATCCGTTAATGGTGGCTGGCGGCTCGTGGCTAGCAATGGTCGTCCCTTACAAGGGACAGCCTTTGTGCTAACCACGAACCACTTGCTTTCCTTTTCCCTTGTTGCTATTATCGCGCCGTAATGTCTTCCAAATCGAAAAGACTTTTCAAAAAGATAGTCGCCTGGTCCGGTGTGTTTTTTTTCGTCCTTGCCGCCGGCATGCTTTATTGGCAATTGCGCAATCATTCGCTTATGGATATTCTTCGCGCGCTTGGCAACATACCGCTGCTTAACCTTTTCTATGCGGCGCTTGCGTGTTTGGCCGGGTATGTGGTTTTATCCTTGTACGACTATCTGGCATTGCGTTATGTCCACCAATCGAACAAGGTTGTATGGTGGAAATGGCTTCTTGCGGGCATGATAGGGTTCGCGATATCAAACAATGCCGGCACTGCGGTGGTGTCGGGCGGAGCTGTGCGTTTCCGGCTTTATACCCGTTGGCGGATAAAGGCGGCGGATATAGTCAAAATGCTTGTATTTTCCGGCTTTACTTACTTTCTTGGCGCGGTTGCGATTATGGTTGCGGGCTATTTTATGGTTCCGCGCGACTTGTTTGCAGAATCCGTCGGCGCGAATATCGGCATTTCGGGTCTGTTTTTATTCAGCACCGCTTCGCTTGGTGCCTATCTTGCCGGAACATTGTTGTTCCAGGGCAAAAAGATTCACATAGGCGACGTGGATTTCAAAATCCCGAAATTCGGCATGGCCGTTGCGCAAATGGCGACGGGTATGATGGATTCGATTATGGCAAGCCTTGTGCTGTATTTCTGTGTTATGCACTTTGTGGATATTCCGTTTACGACATTTGTCGGGGTATTCGTAATCGCCCAAGTCGCGGGCGTTTTCAGCCAGGTCCCGGGCGGCATCGGCGTATTTGAAAGCATCATAATGCTTGCCATGCCGAATGTTCAAAATCCGGCGGTTTTGTTCGGCTCTCTTTTGGCATACAGAATAATTTATTATCTTTTGCCGCTTGTCGGCGCGGGCGGAATGTTTGCGCTGTACGAATATACCCTTCGCGCGCGCATGAAACAGTGGCTTGAAGAAGCCCGGCACGCCAAATGGTTGGAAGGCGCGCGCGCGCGCGCCGCCGCCGCGCGTGCGAAATGGGCGCGTTTCCCCCGCCCGCATTTGCCGAAATTTGGGAAGAAGAATTAAAAACGTTTGCTCTTTTAACAACAAAAGGAGAATGAAATGGATAGAGTACCAGTCGGAATCCCCTATATATAGTGATTGGTCTATTATCTTAACAGTTCCCCGTTTAATGGTTGCATTTTCTCTTATCCTGTGTTATTATGCAAACTGCATATAATAAAAGGCAAATTAGTGTTTGAATTTACATTGATTTTACTTGTTCTGGCGGCGCTGGTATCGACTTTTGCGCTTTTCCCTGGAATGGTCGCGGACCCAAGGGAACAGATTGGTGCTTTTATTGTGCGCTGGAAACACAAGGATTTATATAATGAGCAAAAAAATATACGTGGATGCCGTCCACCCGGAAGAAACGCGGGTGGTCGTAGTAGAAAAGGGTCGGGTTTCTGATTTTGATGTAGAAACAACGACTAAACCCCAAATCAAAGGCAACATTTACCTGGCAAAAGTGATACGGGTCGAACCCTCGCTGCAAGCCGCGTTCATAGATTACGGCACCGGTAAAAACGGATTCCTGCCGTTTTCGGAAATCCACCCGGATTATTACCAAGTGGACCCGGAACAGAAAAAGAAACTTATCGAAGCGGCCCACGCCGCCATCGTCGACCACGACGACGACCCGGATGAAAACGCCGATGTCGCCGATTACGACGACCATGACGCCGGCGAAGATAACAAAGAATTCCTGCGCCGCGCCCGCGAATACAAGATTCAAGACGTCATAAAGCCGAAACAAATCCTGCTTATCCAGGGTGTAAAGGAAGAACGCGGCCAAAAGGGCGCGTCGATGACGACTTATTTGTCGCTTGCCGGCCGCTTTGCGGTGCTTATGCCGAATTCGCGCAAGCGTAATTCATACGGCATTTCCAAAAAGATTTCCGACCGCGCGGAACGCGCGCGTCTTCGCGGCATTATGCATGCGCTTAAAATCCCGCGCGGCATGACGGTCGTGCTTCGCACGGCGGCGTTCGGCGCGACGGATACGGACATTGCGAAAGATTACGAATATCTGACCAACCTTTGGAACGACATCCGGAAAAATACGTTAGAGGCCGTGGCGCCCGCGACAATCCATACCGAAGATTCCCTTCTTCGCCGCGTGGTTCGCGATTTCCTTTCGGAACCGGAAGACACGCTTGTTGTTCAGGGGGACGAAGCATACGAACAAGCCGCCGACTTTTTCCAACAGATGCACGGCAAAAAGCCGAAAAAGGCAATCGAAAAATACGATGACGCCGCGGTGCCGCTTATGGTCCGCGCGGGCGTGGAACAACAATTGGAAGGTCTTCACCGCCCGGTCGTGACATTGCCGTCCGGCGGGTCGCTTGTGATTAACGCGACCGAAGCGATGGTGACAATCGACGTCAATTCGTCCCGCGCGATAAAAGAAAAAGATATCGAAGCGACGGCGCTTTCCACGAATCTGGAAGCGGCGGAAGAAATCGCGCTGCAATTGCGCCTGCGAGATTTGGCCGGAATTATCGCGGTTGACTTCATCGATATGGAAGAAGAAAAAAACAATCGCAAACTTGAAACAAAAATGCGCGAAGTCATGAAGCGCGACCGCGCAAGGACCCAGGTTGCAAAGATAAACACGTTCGGCGTGCTTATGATGTCGCGGCAACGCATGCGGTCTTCGTTTATGGAAAGCAGCTATGTCCAATGTCCGCATTGTTCGGGCGCGGGCGTCGTGCCAAGCATACAGACCGCGTCGGTCATAATGTTCCGCCATTTACAGGAAAAGCTGTTGGCGAAATCCGCCCAGAAAATAATTATGACTGTGCCGACGGACGTTGCGGTTTACCTTTTGAATGTAAAGCGCGGCGAACTTCACGCCATGGAGGAAAAATTCGCGACCGAAATCGTAATTATCGGCGACGATTCCATGATGAATATAGAACAGTATCAGATACAGCGCGTCCAACCGGAAGCGGCGAAAACGGACGACCTTCTTTCCGCGCACACGCCGTCGACGGATGCGAAAAAGAAAAACGCGGAACATACCAAAGCGCGCGAAGCGGTCAAAACCGGAAACGGCCGCCGCCGCCATCATCGCGCCCGCAAAAAACAACCGCCGAAAAAGAAAACGCTGTTGCAAAAACTGCTTGGATAAAAATCGCGCTTCGGCGCGATTTTTTATCGTTTGACCCCATCGTAAAATCATAATATCATTGGGCGGATGAAAAGAATCTATGCTCTATGCTCTGTGCTCTGTGCTCTTTTTGCAACGGCTTTGCCGTTGCAAGCAGGAGCATCGCGCCCGCGCAGCATTATCCAGGACACGGAAGTGCAATCAATCGTCCAAGAACTTGTCGAACCTTTGGCGCGCGCGGCGGGGATGCCCGCGGGCCGGCTTCGCATTCATATTGTCCGCGACGACAATTTCAACGCATTTGTCATGGCCGGCGAAGATATTTATATCTATACCGGTCTTATTGCGTCGGTGGAATCGCCCCTTGCGTTCCAGGCGGTAATCGCCCACGAATTGGGCCACATGATGGGCGGGCATATCGCGCAACTGTCCGCGCGTATACGAAGCGAAACCGTACGGTCCATGATTATACAGGCACTCGGTGTCGGCATGATGGTCGCGGGCGGCAATCCGTCTGCGGGTATGGGCGTTGTCGCGGGCGGCCAGGGCGTCGCGCGCGCCGGCATATTGGCGTTCAGCCGGGACGAAGAACGCCTTGCCGACAATCATGCGATTGATATTATGGTCGGCGCGGGTCTTGACCCGAACGGCCTTGTCATGATTCTGCAACAGATGAACGATATGCACGGTGCGGCGGAATCCATGACAAGCCAGTATCGCGTCGCACATCCGTTTACTTCGGAACGGTTACAGCATGCGCGCGAAAGAATCGCGCAGATGGAGACAAGAAGATGGCCGCCGACGGACAAAGAGTTACAGGAAAGATTCAATCTTGCGCGCGCCAAAGTCGTCGGATACCTTGCACCGCTTGAACGCATTGCGACAATATATCCGTCGCGCGATACGTCCAATCCCGCGATTTACGCGCGCGCGATTGCGTCCATGCGCGCGGGCAATCTTGCCGATGCAAGGCTGGGCGCGCTTACCCTTATCGGCCGCGCGCCCGCGAATCCCTTCTTTTACGAATTCCTTGGCGATATAGAATACAGATTCGGAAATTACGATGATTCGATAAGGGCGTATGACAAAAGCCTTGAACTGCGCCGCGATTCCCCGCATATCCAAACCGCGCTTGCGCTTGTGTTATCGGAACGGCGCAAACCCGGCGACGCGGACCGCGCGGTGGAAATGGCAAAACGTTCGCTGATTGCGTATCCGTCGCCGCTTGCTTACTGGGTGCTTGCGCGGGCGGAAAATATTCGCGGAAACAAAGGCGTCGCCGATTGGGCGATGGCGGAATTTTACAATATGAATCGGAACGCGGCAAGGGCGCGCGAATTCGCCCGCCGTGCGCGCGCGAACCTTCCGAAAGACAGCCCGGAATACATAAAGGCGGGGGAATTGTTATGAACGCGCCCGCCGGCTTTCAATACATTAACGATTGGCTGCGGCCATTCGATGACGACAAGAATGCGGTTGGCAAACTTAACTTTGCCGGAGATGATTCCCAAGACCATGAAAATATTTTTCTTTCGGTGAAGGGCGGCGGCCGCCATGAAACAAATGTAACGGAAAACAACATTCTTGAAATCGGAATGTATTTCGCGATAAGACATGTCGCAGAGCCCGCCCGGCTTGACGACGGGGCCCGGTTTTTGTATCCCACCGTGCTTGTCCGCGAATCGAATCCCGTGCTTGGCGTGTCGGACGAATATCTGCGGCACACGGTCGCGCGGCCGGATTTGATTTACACCATGCGCGAATTCGCGTACGAACACGACCATTCGTTCAAATACGATTGCTTTATATACATGCTGTTCCATTCGCAAAATCGCATATCGTCGCATGACGGCGCAAACCATTGGATTCCGTTTTCCGAATGGCTTGCAGGCTCTAAAGACGCGTACGATTCCAATTTCATGATTCGGTTTATGAACGCGCGCGGCATGCCGGCGATACTGTCGTGCGCGGCGGCGGATGTATATGACGCCGGTCTGAATCTTTGGAAATATTATTTTTCCAAATCGCTGGAAAACCATAACGCATCGTTATATGACGTCAAAGAATTTTTCAATGATAACGCGCCCGGCGACGCGGAATTTGGCAGACTTGAATCGGAATTGTCCGCGGCGATGAAAAGCCTTGCCGCCCAAATAGAGCCAAAAATTTACGAATATGGATTTTCGAAAGGGTGACTGATGGCTATCCACCGGCCACCAACCGCTATTTCATCAAAAGCATATTCTTGGCCGAATAGACAATGCCGCCAGCGACAAGGATATGGTCGTCAAGCTCGACCCCAACGCTTTTCAACAAATGCCTTAACTCATGCGTGATTTTCATATCGTCTTTTGAAAAGCTGTGATTCCCGCTTGGATGATTATGCATAAGGATTGCGAACATCGCGTTGGCGGAAAGCGCCCGCCCGACAATTTCGCGCGGGTATATAGCCGCCCAATTTATCGTGCCGACGGAATGAAGGTAATCCGCAATCAATCGGCGGTTGGTGTCAAGAAACAGCACGCGGAATTCTTCCTGGGCCTTATGTCCAAGCGTAAGCAGACAGTATTTTTCAAGCGCCGCGTATTCCATGAATATGGGCGTGTTCGATATGACGCTTTTGCAATCAAGCAATGTTATTTCGCGGGTCACTTTGATAAGTATCGCGGCGGATTTCCCGACGCCCGGAACGGATGCAAGCTTTTCCACAGGCGTGCAAAGGACATTATTGAAATTTCCGAACAAGCGCAATAATTCGCGCGCCATGGGCTTTACGTCGCGGCGCGGAATGGCATACGCCAACAATAATTCCAACAATTCATAATCGGCAAGCTTGCCGGCCATAAACTTTTCGCGCAAGCGTTCGCGATGCCCGTGACGATAATCTTTCGGATTTTCAGTCATTCATTTTTTCCGTGAAAATTAAAACGCCATCTTCCGTGATGCCAACAGTATGCTCCCATTGCGCCGACAGTTTGCCGTCGACAGTGCGCGCGGTCCATCCGTCCGGGTCGATTTTGCATTTTTCGCTGCCTTCGTTAATCATCGGCTCGATTGTAAAGACCATGCCCGGCACCATTTTAATTTTATTGTGCGCGGGTTCAAAGAAGTGATAAATCTGCGGTTCGTCGTGCATTGTCTTGCCGATGCCGTGGCCGACAAAATCGCGTGAAATCGAAAATCCGTGCGGCTTTACGACCGCCTCTATGGTGCGTCCGATTTCGGAAAGCGGCACGCCCGGCCCGCACGCGGCGATGGCGGAATTCATCGCATCCTGTGCAACCTGGACAAGTTTTCGCGCCCCCGGCGCGACGTTGCCGACCATGAACATGCGACTTGCGTCCGCGTGATAGCCCTTGTATTCAACGGTCAAATCTATATTGACTATGTCGCCGTCTTTTAATATCGCCGCGTCGTCTGGAATGCCATGAACGATAACGTCGTTGACAGAGGTACAGCAATGTTTTGGAAACCCGTGGTACCCAAGCGAAGACGATTTCGCACCCGCCTCTCGCAAGAATTCCGCGACCATTTTATCGATGTCGCCGGTGGATATTCCGACGCGAATATGCGGTGTTAAAAACTCGAAACAGCGCGCGACAATATCGCCCGCGGCGCGGATTTTTTTGAACTCTTTCGGTGTATAGACGGATTGCAACATGGCGCCGATTTTACAACCAAAATTCCTATTAATCAAGGCTTGAATTTACGCTAATCTTAATTATATATGCAAAAAAGAGGCGCTATTGATGGAACCAATAACAAATGCACTTGAAAAATTCACGACCGACTTTACGGAACTGGCGGCGCGTGGCAAACTTGACCCTGTTATCGGCCGTGACGAAGAAATCCGCCGCGCGATTCAGGTATTAAGCCGCCGCACGAAAAATAATCCCGTATTAATCGGCAATCCCGGCACCGGCAAGACGGCGATTGTCGAAGGACTTGCCAACCGCATAACCGTTGGCGATGTGCCGGAGAATCTGTTGAATAAGAGATTGCTGTCGCTTGACCTTGGCGCGATGATTGCCGGCGCGAAGTTTCAGGGTGAATTCGAAGAAAGAATGAAAGGCGTCCTTAAAGAGGTCAAGGATGCAAACGGCCAGATTATCCTGTTCATCGACGAACTTCATACTCTTGTCGGCGCGGGTCGCGCGGGCGGCGCGATGGATGCGGGCAATTTGTTAAAGCCGATGCTTTCGCGCGGCGAACTGCATACTTTGGGCGCGACGACCTTGGACGAATATCGCGAATATATTGAAAAAGACCCGGCCCTGGCACGAAGGTTCCAACCGGTGTTTGTGGACGAACCGACGCTGGAAGACACGATTTCCATCCTTCGCGGGTTAAAGGAAAAATACGAAGGTCATCACGGCGTGCGCATTGCCGACGCCGCGATTGTCGCGGCCGCGCGGCTTTCGGACCGTTACATAACGGACCGTTTTTTGCCGGACAAAGCGATAGATTTGATGGACGAAGCCGCCGCGCGCGTGCGCATTGAAATATCGTCGAAACCTGAAAAGCTGGACGAAATCGACCGCAGATTGATGCAGCTTAAAATTGAAAAATCCGCATTGCAAAAAGAAAAAGACGCCGCGTCGAAAACGCGCCTTGCCGACATTGAAAAAATCATCAAAGACGTTGAGTCGCAAAGCGTCCAAATGACGGAACATTGGAAGGCGGAACAAAAGAAAATGCACGCGCTTACCGATGCGATGACGGAACTTGATGATGCAAAGGCGGCGGCGGCGGCGGCGATGCGCGAAGGGGATTATGAAAAAGCGTCCGCATTGCAATACGGCAGGATTCCGGAAATCGAAAAACAAATCGCAAAGCTTGAACAAACCGAATCTGCGGCGGAATACAAAACCGTCATGCCGGAACATATTGCGGCGGTGGTGTCGCGCTGGACCGGCGTGCCCGCGGACAAGATGACGGGCGACGAACAGACGCGCCTGTTAAATATGGAAGACGAATTGCGGAAGCGCGTCATCGGCCAAGACGCCGCGCTGTCGACCGTTGCGCGCGCCGTTCGGCGCTCTCGCGCAGGGCTTTCAAACCCGCGCCGTCCAATCGGTTCGTTCATGTTTTTGGGCCCGACCGGGGTCGGCAAAACGGAATTGGTAAAAGCATTGGCGGAACAGCTGTTCAACGATGACGCCGCGATGACGCGCATCGACATGTCGGAATACATGGAACCGCACAGCGTCGCAAGGTTGATCGGCGCGCCTCCGGGATACGTCGGATACGACGCGGGCGGACAGTTGGCCGAATCCGTGCGCCGACGCCCTTATCAGGTTATATTGTTCGACGAGATTGAAAAAGCGCATCCGGACGTCCTTAAATTATTTTTACAGATTCTGGACGACGGGCGCCTTACCGACAGCCAGGGAAGGGTGGTGAACTTTACAAACACTCTTATAATAATGACAAGCAATCTGAAAGACGACGCTGCGGTAAAAAAGCGCTTTGCGCCGGAATTCATAAACCGCGTCGACGAATTTGTTTTCTTTAACGCACTTGATATAAAAGACATGCCGCGCATAGTCCGGATACAATTGCAACCGTTGTTCAAACGTCTTGCCGAAACGCATCGCGTAACATTGCACGTTTCGGACAAAGCGGTCGATTGGCTTGCATACAACGGTTTTGATATGAATTACGGCGCGCGTCCGCTGCGGCGGTTTATAATGGCCGCGGTCGAAGACCCGATTGCCGATATGATTTTATCCGGCAAACTGGAAGACGGCGGAATCGTGACGGTTGATGTGAAGGGGAAAGAATTGGTGGTGAAATAATTGCATCATTTTCCCGCCCGAAATCGGACGGGGCGATATGCGCAAACAAACTTGACTAAACAGAAATTTCGTATACAATACGGCTGTATAAAGGAGTCCGTGTTGGAATCAAACCCATACCAAAAATTTGTCGGGGAACAGGGCTGGGCGAATTTCGTCATCATCAATCCGCGCTTCGACAAACACCCGGAGGCAATCATATACAACGGGGTGGAAGTTTATCGAAATCCAAAGGACTTCGGTTTTAATTATGTAAGAGACAAGATTCAAGACACGGATAAATTCACTAAAAGATATTCCAAAAAATATGAATTTATTGAACTGCACGTTATGACAACAAGTGCGGAAATCCACGAATACAAACGGGTCCATCAAAGCGGAAAGCAAAAAATAGTTTATCGGAATAAACGGATTTCGAAACCGGTGTACGATGCGCAGGGCCGGACGATTGTATATCGGTGCGTTCTTTTGGAAAAGGCGACCGGCGCGTGGTCATATTCGCGTTGGATTCCGTTGAAGAAAGCCGAAACCGCCGAAGACGCGGCGATGTTTGGCCCGAACGACGTTGTCAAAAAACTTGCCACCGACCCCCGCGAAATCGGCGCCCTTGTCGCATCGATGCCTTGGGCGAACGAAAAAACTCAATAAACAAAAAAGGAAAGACATGTCAGCAATTGCGAAAGCCATGGCGAATCACAAAGCAAGAGAGAGAGTCATAAAAAAAGCACAAGCTCAAAGTTTTGTCGCCCCTGAAGGCTATCTTGTGATTAACGAAGCCTTTTACAGCTGTCCGGATGAAATCATGTATAACGGACAAAAAGTAAGGCATAAACGCGTATATAATTTTCACGTGACAAAAGCCTGTCTTGCAGATTCGCCAAAGATGAATCAAAAGGGCTATGGCAACTATGGACTTGTCGCGCTGCATTTCATGACGACCGACGCTGAAATAGAAAGTTACGAGCATGTGCACAACGGCAAGGTATTCACAAACATGCGTGTTACAAACCCGGAATACAGCCGGCATGGAAGGACGATGGTCTTTCGGGCTGTGCTTGGGACCAAATATAACGACGATAATTTCCGCCAACCGAAATCCAATTGGGTTCTGTTCACAGATGCTCTATCACCTGTGGATTATATTGGCGACCTTGTCAAAGAATTGGCGCGCGGCGAACAAAGCAGACCTATGCGCGAACTGATAGCGGCCTTTCCGCGGATACGGGGGTAATCCCCCTTCCGTCATTCCCGCCTGCGCGGGGATGGCGGGATTACCCCAACTTTTTCTTCACCTGTTTAATCCGGGCAAGGACTTCTTCAAGCGTCGCATCGTCGACGCACCCGCCGCACCCGTCGCCGCCGCGGGATTTTATTTCGTCCGCCATGACGATGCATAAAGTGGCAAGAAGCGAAGTCTCTGGCAAAGGTCCGATTTTCGCCGCGATTTCACGTGCGCGCGCATCCACCATTTTGCCAAGCTCGACAAGCCGCGCCTCTTGACCGTCTTCACAGCCCATCTGGTAATTCTTGTTTATGATTGGGATTGATACGACGCTCATTTCTTCAACTTTTTCAATATGCCTTCCGCCTTACCGATATACTCTGTCGCGGCGGCGTTTTTTTCGCGTATTGCGGCAAGTTGCTGGTTTAATATCGCGACTTCCAAATTGGTTTGTTTTCCGGAACTTGCCGCCACGCCGCGCAATTTTGACGCAGATTCTTCCAAAGCGTCAAGTTCTTTGAAAATTTTATCTATAATTTCAGCCATAGTGTCCGTATGTTGGCAATTTTCGCTAAATTTGGCAAGCAAAATGTGATATAATATACCGGTACATTTGCACATAATAAGGAAAGTTATGAAAACCAAAATCATCTATATTTCCGGGGGAGAGGTGTTCAGTCCCGCCGAAATCCGCGCCGCATTCGACGAAGTTCGCGCCGCATTGCAAATTGGCAAAGATACAATAATGTTTGGTGTTTCCGTCGATGAAAATATTCTGGAAGTGCGCGATGCCGCGCCCAACGTCATCGAAGATAAAATCATAAAATTCCCGGCACCGGCGGAAGAAGCCGTGGAAGAAAAACCGGCTGTGGCGGACAAACCGAAACCAAAACGCAAAAAGAAAGAGAGTGTCATTCCGGGGCGCGAAGCAAGCCCGGAATCGGAAATGACACCAGAAATCACGCCTGTCCCCGCGCCCGCCACCCAAAGCCTGAATCGCGGCGGAACGCAAAGCGCGAAGACGGATGGTGAAGGCGTGGCGCCGATTCTTTCGGTCATAGGCGCTGTGTCGGAACCGGATGAAGATTACAGGGGTCAAGTATCTTGCGCCCAAGGGGTCGAAGATATTCGGTCCCTACGGGACGCCGCGCCGATGGAATCCATCGAAGACATATTTAACGGAATCTCTCCCATCGCCGAAGACAACCGCGTCGATATAACAAGCACGGACGAAAATGAAGACATACTGGAAGCGTGCATCCACCCCGCGAAATCTTCGATTTCGCCGGGGCCCGGGGAAAGCGCGCCCGGAGAGGATATTCAACCCCTGCAAGCGGACGACGACGCGGCGCTTTACCAACTTGCGTCGGAATATGTCGCGGCACAGGATACGTTGCCCGCAGAGGACGCTCCGAAACTGGGGCGTATTAACAAATTGAAAAACGTGCTGCCTTTCAAGAAAAAGGAAAAGGCGGAATCATCGCTGCTTGGCGATTTGTTCGGCTGGGCCGGGGTTGCGGCGAACGATGAAGCCGACGGTTTCTCGATGCCGGATTTTTTCCAAGTGGGAAACAGATAATGTTGAATGTTGAACTGTGAATGATGAATCACAGCCGCAGGCAAGGCGAACATATTCATTCAACATTCAACATTCAACGTTCAACATTCAACATTTTATCATGTCAGCAGACCAAATGCTTAATCTTCTTCGTGATTCCGGCCTTAATGTAAGAGGCACTGGTCACGGCTATATTTTTATCGAAGACCCGACTTGCTTTACCGTCGGCCTTTCGGGTTTTATCGAATACGCATGGATTGCGATTGCCGTTCTTACGGCGTTTTTAATGATGGGTTGGGCTTTCTCGTTGATTCGGGGCGGGAGTAAATTGCCCGGCATTGCCAATAATTTTCGCAATCTTGTAATCATATTCGGCACCTTGACTGCGGCGGGCCCGATTATGAATTTTGTATACGGCGGCGATTTGTGGGGCCGCGGCTGTCGAATAATCGGCGTGCCGGCGTCAAAGATCCAAGAACTGCTTGATTTAAGGGAAGCAGGATTGGGCGGCGGCAGCGGCAATATGTGGGAAAAATTCGATATATGGGATTCGCGGGCGTTGACGGAAACCGTAATTCCCGAAGACTGGTTTATCGCGCCGGATGTGTCGGAACTGGAAGCCGGCCGCGATGGAATCATAGTAATCGAACCCGACCGCCGCATCGCCGGCGGACGTGCGGGCCCCGGCATTGGCGCGGATGCGGCATCCAATGCGCGGCAAGTCTTCGCGCAAAACAGGATGCAAGTACGCACAGGCGCCGGCGCACCAGGGGCAAGCCGCGACGGAGGACGTCGCCGCCATGAAGGCCGAGACCTTAACGTGTCGGCGGGAACCCCGATTGCAAGTTTCTTTGACGGCACGGTGCATCGCGTATATGGCGCCGGCGGGCAGGGCGGCCTGACATTCGTGGAAATAAGGAACAACGACGGCACTTTGGCGGTATACGGATATGTACAGCCAAACCTTCGTGCCGGCCAACCGGTAAGCGCGGGTCAAGTTTTCGGCACGGTACAGGATTTGCGCAGAAACCCGCGTTATCGCGATACGCCGAACCATGTCCATTTTGAACTCTGGACCGGCGGCGCAAGAAGACAAGGAAATTTTATAGACATCGCAAGTTTATTATAACTTGGTAACCGGATACGGGGATTAGAGAAAATCGAATGCCGTATCCGAATACCGGATACAGATAAAAGGAGGGAACAAAATGAGAAAATTACTTTATGCCTTATGCCTTATGCCTTATGCCCTTTCGGCGCACGCGAACGACTTTTTCGCGCCGCGCGTTGTGACGGTTACGCCCGCGGCGGATGAATGCATGGGCAAAACGGACGATATGCTTTGTATCTTCGATACGGTAATCGCATGCGCGGTGCGCCGGGATGCGCGCCTTTGCGAGATGGTCGGGCTTGCGTACGATGCACAGTTTATCGATGCCTTCAACGTGCTTGCGGGACAGGATTATGAATATGGCCCGGTCGAACTGTTTATCAACCGCCGCCGCGGAATCTGTTCCATAGACGACGGCCGGTCGTGCGTCACAAATATTGAAGACGGCGAAATGATACGCGCGGACGCCTCTGTCCGCGACAATAATAACGTCGGCATATTTATGCGGCGCGAACGCGGCGGACATTGGTCTGTGATATATGCGATGCAATTCGCATGCTGGCCCGATGAAGATTGCTCGTAATGTGTCACCCCTGAATTTTTGCGGAACGCAAAAATGTCCGGGACCTGGAAAGGCGCGCTCCAAAGCCTATACATCCCGTATATACACTAAAATTGGCAAAATAGCGCCGAAAGAGGGCCGATATGGTCAGCAATGAACTTTGGGCCCCGGAGGGCGTTTTTGGGGACGAAAGCGACTTTGCCTTGTCCCGCGCAAAAAGCAGATACGGCATTATTTTGTTTTGGAAAATACCCGGCCAAACCAGGCGGCGACGCCTGATTTTGGCGGCGGATTTATTATGCCGTTAATTTTATCAAGACAAATCTTTTCAATATATTCGCAATAGAGTTCATAACTGTGCACGACATGCTTGTATTCCATTACGATGCTCATCACTGCGCGATATTTTTGCCAGGTGGCGTCATGGTTCGCAATGGTCGTGTTTATGCCGCCAAGGCCGGCCAGAGCGCCGCGGCTTGGCATTTTTTCGAAACCGTACGACTCGCAATATGCCGCGAACCATATTCTGTCGTCGATGACTTGCGATGCGTCGTCGGTTCGGATTTTGACAATCAGTTTTTGGAATTCGTTTAATTCTTCTGGCCGGACTTCGGGCTTGTCCGCCTTTATTTCTTGTTTCATATGTCTGCCCTTGTTTGCAAATTTTCGTATGGACAAGGAACATAGTAAGAAATACGCGCAACTTCAAGCGAAATTTTTTATTTTATATGCTTCCCGATTCTTATGGACCAATATCCGACCAAAACGATTGCCAAAGTCATCGGCACCATGTACCACCGAAGGTATTCGTATCCGCCGTACAATCCGACAAGAAGAAGGCCGGAAAACGACACAAGGCGGCCTATGCTTAACGCGGTTTCGCGAAACACGAAATATTCCGTCTTGTGGTCCTTGGAAACGCACGGCGATTTGGACAGGTAATACATATTGGCGCTTGCAATATTGCCAAGCAAGCCTATGCCGGTGACGGCGATGAAATTGTATATGATGAACGTCAGCTCTGAAGTATAAAATATGAACAAAGCAAGGCTTGACAGCGCGGCAAGCGTCGATATGGACAGTATCAAAGGAAACGCGGATTTCTTGCCGAAGCGTCCGAACAGGAATGATTTGAATATCGCAATCATCGCAAATATCGTGGTCAGGATGCCAAGGTTGAAATCAGTCTTGAACAAATATACCGTGTACATCGTGATAATGGTGCCAAGCGCTCCGTTCTTTGAAAATCCGCGCAACATTTCGATATAAAACAATTTCCTTATGACCGGGAACCGCATCATGCAATTGAAAAATCCGACGAAATCCGGTCGCTTTTTCGACCGGTGCATGGACGATTTGATAAAGAACAGGAATATGAATTCAAACATGCACACGACAAGAAACACTTTCGCCATAGTTTCGTACGAGCCGACGGTAATAAAAAGCCCAAGCAGGACCGGGGTCAAAACCTTTACAATTCCGGCGAACATGCCGTCGTACCCTATGAATTTGGGCATCTGCGCGGGTGATACTTTTTCGCTTACCATGCAATGCATCGGCGCCCAGTACAGCGCGGCGCACGCACCCACAAGGATTCCAATCGGGATTATGTAATCGACAATCCCTTCGCGAAGGAATATGATGCCAAGAAGGATGAGTATCCGCGGAATCAAATACAGCCTGAAAACCGCGACCTTGTTCTTTCGTTTGACCCAGTCCGTAAGAATATAAAACCCGGCGATAAGCGCGATAAACAGGGACAGCCTGTACGCGGAAACGGATACTATTTCCATTACGGAATTCCTCATGATGAAGGATATTAAAAACGCGCCAAGGAATACATCCGTGATAGAGCTGAAAGAACTTGCCGCCAAAAGCAATTTGGCATCGGTTGAAAGTTTTGTCTTCGGTCTTTTCATGTTGTGAATATTATCATATATGCCGTTTTAATGTAATACATTGTTGCAAAATCCAAATAAATATTTATAATTCGGAACGCATGAGGAAAATTATCGCATTATTTATTGTGTTTGCGTGCGCGGGATATGCGCGCGCGGAGACGTATAACCCGTTTTTTGTGGGGCACAAGCATCAGGTGGGGTTTTCGCTTGGCACCGGCGTTAACAGCGGTCGGATAGTTCCTCCGTTTGCGCAATTCGTTCCCTTTACGGAATTGCATGTGCAGTATTCCGTCCCGTCCGAAGCGTTCTATCTTCCGGCGCGCCTTTCGATGAATCTCACCCAGACAGTCGGGTTTGGCCGTCGGTATGGCTGGGACTGGACAAGCTATTCCATTCCGATAATTTACATTACCAAAGACTTGGCGTTGCTGTATACGCGCGGATGGTATTTCGGCGCGGGTGCCGGCGCGGGTTTCCAGGCCAAAGAGAACGAACGCATCGGTTCCAAACTTGTATTCACGTTCAAGGTTTTCACAGGCTATAGATTAACCGACCGGCTTGCCGGCGAACTTTATGCAAAGCATTTTTCCAACGGCAACACCGCGCCGGAAAACAATTCCTATGCGTTTTACGGGATTGGTTTTACTTGGAATTTCTGATTCCAGAATACGTCATTTCCGCCTTTGCGGGAATAATGACGGTTATCTGCTGTAACTGAACGTGCCGTGCGCGCTGTTGATATGGACCGCAGGAAGTGTCGCATCCTGTTTCTGGACATACCCGATAAGTTTCGCATCGACGCCGAATTGTTTGGCAGTTTGTATAATCCTGCTGACTTCGTACGAACTTTTGGTATATATTTCCATTCCGTGCCCCATGTTGAAAACTTGATACATTTCTTTCCAATCGGTATTGGATTCTGATTGTATAAGCTTGAAAAGAGCGGGCGTGGGGAACAAATCGTATTTGGTCGCGGCAAGACCCGGCCCAATATAGTTAAGGCATTTTGTCATCCCGCCGCCGCTGTTATGCACGATGCCGGAGATGCCCTGTGTTCCGCCGTACAGAATCTCTTTTACAATCGGCGCATAAGTGCGCGTCGGAGAAAGGACAAGCTTGCCGACCGGAACCTGTTCTCCGCCATCAACCGTGATTAAATCGGTAAGCTTCTTTGACCCGCGATACGCCTTTTCGCCAAGTTTCGCATAAAATGTTTCCGGATATTTTGCGCGGTACTCCTGCGACAGGACGCCATGCCGGGCAAGGGTAAGGCCGTTGCTTCGCATTCCGCCGTTATATGAATCTTCGTATATCGCCCGACCATGCGATGCAAGCCCGACAATCAAATCGCCCGTGCCGATATTGCCGTTGTCGATTACGTCTTCTTTCCGCATTATGCATTCAAGTGTATTGTCGATGACGAGCGTCGGCGTCAAATCCGGCACGTCGGCGGTCTCGCCGCATTGGCCGTCCATGCGGATGCCGTGCTTTTGCATTTTGGAAAGGAAAATCTTTTCGCCTTCGATAAGCGCGGCAAGAACTTCGTCCGGAATATTGAACGGATTCCTGTTGATGCTTGATGTAAGCGAAAAATGGCCAAGAACGCCGCCGACGCATGTAACGTCGTCAAGGTTCATGACAATGGAATCCTGAACCACGCCGTGCCAGACGGTCATATCGCCGGTCTCTTTCCAATACATGTACGCAAGCGCGGTTTTCGTTCCGGCGCCGTCGGCATGCGCTATGCGGACGTATTCCGGCGCGACGCCAAACGGCATGGGGCTGATTTTGCAAAACGCGTTTGGGAATAAACCCTTGTCATTATTTTTTGTCGCGGCGTGAACCGCTTCTTTTTTGGCCGAAACGCCAAGGTCTTTATAAGCCGAAGACATATTAATTGTTCCTGTTGCTCTCGCTCTCCGTTCCGCCAAAGGGTATCATAATGCCGAGAGATTTCAATAACTATCTTACCGCGCCTTCGACGATGGAAACCGTTTTGGCAATCGGGTTGATTTCGCACATCGCGCCGATGGGTATGACGGCCTGCGGCACGGTATGCCCGAAATCCATGTTCGTCACAATAGGCATGTCCGCGCGTCCGTATTCGCGGCACGCTTGTAAAATAGCATCGTCGAATTTCGGGTATTTGGCAATCCATTTGTCCCGCTCTGCCTCTTGCCCTGTGGCGAATTCGCCGCCGGGGCGCGCGAACAGAATGCCGCCGATGCGTTCCAAAATACCCTGTGCCCCAAAGTTTTGAAGCAGGTATTGGACATAGGACGCCGACGGTTTTTCTTCGCTTGTTTCCATAAACAATATCGCGCCGTCCCAATCTTCAAGAGCGGGCCAAAGCGGCGTTCCGTTCATCATATTAAGCAGCTCCACGCACCCGCCCAAAAGCCGCCCGCGCACAGGCTTGCCGCCCGCAATGTACCGCCACGGGGTTCCGTTCATACGCGGCCGCCGGGTCGCGTTATCGGCGAACCAGTCAACGCGGTCGACGATGAATTCTTTTGCTTCCGGCAATATGCCCACGGGTTCGTTTGAAAACAAAGTCTTTTTGGTGTTATCGACAATGTATTCCGGAATCCCGCAATTTTCGGCATATCCGAACATAAGCGAAGGACTGTAAAACGAAGACAGTCCCGCCTTGAAGCACATGAAATGATTCGCGGTCGTATCCGACATGCCAAGAAATATCTTTGGATTATTTTTGATAATATCGAAATGCTTTTCATCCATGTGACGCAAAAGGCGGATGGTGTCATTGCCGCCGATATTGGTAAGGATTGCCTTCACATCCGGATTCTGAAACGCGTCCATCATGTCGGCAAGGCGAAGTTCGGGATTATCGCGAAGCACGTCGTCCGCCGCCAAAGAATTTTTCATTTCGATAATCTTTATGCCGAAAGCATCTTCGAATTGCCGCTTTCCCTGTGCGTATCTTTCGGGAAGCGCGCCGGCGGCGCCCGAAGACAGCGATACGGTGGCAACGACATCATTTTCTTTCAAAGCGTATGGTTTTGCAAGGTTTTTCATTTTAATCTCCTTTGTCGGAACATTTTTCAACAAGACTTTTCGCCGTCATAAACAACTTTGACCCGTAATGCGAACCTTTGACAAGCACGACATCGCCGTCCCGTAACATGTTGTCAAGCAACCAGTCGTCAAGCCCGTCGGAATTTTCAAAATAGTGTTTTTCCATTTTGTCGTCATTGATTTGGGCAAGGATGTCTTTGGCCTCGGGACATATTCCGACGACGATGTCAATGTCCGTTTCTGCAAGCGCTTTTCCAATTTCGACATGCATTTCTTGCGATTTTTCGCCGATTTCCGCCATCTTGCCGATAATTGCAATCTTGCGCGCGGCCTTCATATTGTTAAGATTGACAATGGCAAGTCTTAAGCTTTCCGGCTGAGCGGAATAACTGTCGTCAATCAGACGGAACGCGCCGCCGTCGGCAAGTTTTAATTCATGCGTTTTTCCGCGCCCGTCGACCGCGCCGAATTCCTTTATCGCCGCCGCGGCTTTTTCCATATCAAGACCCAGGATTTTCACAACCGACATAACGCACCAAGCGTTCGATACATGATGGTCGCCCGGCACGGAAAGTTCAAATTTTGTATCGTCGCCCGTTCCATACGTCACAATGTTGGAGGTTGACTTTGCGGCGGTCGATTGAAGTATGTCGAAATAATTGCTGTCACGGTTTATCACCGCGATGCCGTCCGACGAAAGCCCGCCGAAAATTTCGGCCTTTGCATGGGCGATACCTTCGACGGAATCAAAAAATTCCAAATGCATCGCGTAAACGTTTGTGACGACTGCTATGTCCGGACGGACGAATTGTATATTGTTGGCGATTGTGCCCTTGGCGCTCATCGCGACTTCGATAACGGCGATTTCCGCGTCATCCGGTATGGCGCACAGGGTCTGTGCGACGCCGATGGCGTTGTTGTAATTGGCGTCGGTCGCATATACCTTTGCAAATCTTGACAGCACAAGCTTCATCATTTCTTTTGTCGAAGTCTTGCCGGCGCTTCCGGTAATTGCGACGACCTTTGCCTTGCTTTGCCCGCGGACCCAGCGGCCGATTTGAAGATAAGCCTGTTTAGCGTCGGGAGTGACAATCTGTCTGTCGGCGGGAACGCCATCGACCAAGCGTTCGACAACCGCTCCGACCGCGCCGCCGGCAATCGCGCCCGAGACGAAATTATGCCCGTCGAAATTATCGCCGGCAATCGCGACGAACAAATCGCCCGCCCGGATTTTTCGCGAATCCGAAGATATATTGGCAACCGCATCGTCCGTCATATCGGCGGAATATTGCAACAATTCCGCAACCTTTCGCAAGGTCAGGTTTTTCATTTCAATCTCCTTAAGCGAAGGCGGATGGTGGATGTGGTCGGACTCGAACCAACGACCCCTTCGATGTGAACGAAGTGCTCTAACCAACTGAGCTACACATCCAGTGCCGAAGATTATAACAAGGATTCGTCACACTGCAATAAAAAAGTTCGGTGTTTATCCTTGAAAATCGCATTTATTCGTATATAATAACCGAACCGGATGGGTGGCAGAGCGGTTGAATGCAGCGGTCTTGAAAACCGTCATAGGGGCAACCCTATCGGGGGTTCGAATCCCTCCCCATCCGCCATGAATACCGCAAGGGATTCGAACCCTCGATGCCCTTGCATAATTTCCCCAGTTACTGGGGGTATTTTTTACCCAGTTCATAGTGGTATAAGGTTTTATATCAAAAAACTGCCGTTTTGCGGCAGGTTCTATACTTTGGCGATTTTACTACTGTGAACTCGTAGGATTTATTGCTGAGTGGCCATGTTAAACAGCTCATCAACTGTGTAGTTGGATTTGCCGGACATTACTTCGTTAACTTTGGTTGGGCAGAGATAGGCAAGGTTCAGATATCTATAAATCGTCATAGGAGACGCTTTTTCTTGTGCGGCGATGGTGTCAACTTCGCCCAATCTCTCGTACATTTCTTTGTATTTCCATGCAATAGCGAATGCTCGAGTTATAAGATGGTTGTTTTCAGTTTTTGTCAGCAATCCTTTCGTCCCCACGCGATATCTATTGCTCCCCTTGCCCTTGTTTATTACGATGTCTTTTTCAATAATTACGGAATCGCCATTCACTACAAACTTCATTGGATTATTGGTCTGATTGATAAAGTTTTCATTTGTGAATTGATACAGATTGTCGTGCGACACATCCAACCAAAGTGTCACTTTATCGATGGTATAAATCGCTTTGGTTATTATGGTCTGAATCAGTTTTCGGCGTTTCATATAGTCAGTATTTTCCCAATCTATCTGTTTTAATCCTAATGGTAATGCGCCAATATCGGAATCTAAAAATTCTCGGACGGCATCAGTTGCTAGTTTATCAATCTCCCCGGCAGGTAGGTAAAATCCCCGACTGGCATAATAGTTGCGCTCGCCTTTGCACTTGTTTGCTTTCTGATTTCCGAACCTTGTGCCATTTGCATTATAAATTTTGCCCGATAGCAGATTAGGTGAGCCATTACTGCGCCCGGATTTGCCGTTTGATGATTCTTGCAACTTTTCTTGAACCGCATCGAACAATTCTTGCGATATGATGGCATTATGCTCGCCCTTTACAGCAGTGCCGTTCTTTTTATGTTCAATCTGTCCGGTATAGATTTTCTCTCGTAATATCCGATGGAGTGACATTACAGATATTTTATTACCGCCACGTATTTCGCCCGCGGATGTTGTCCATTTTTTATTAAAGATTCCATTATCCCGCAACCATTTGCCCAATTCTATGACCGAGCCAATCTGCAAATACATTTCAAATATTGTTTGCACCTGTGCGGCTTCCGCAGGATTTATTGCTAACTTTTTATCGACTACATCATATCCAATCCATGGAACGCCACCTGTCCACATCCCTTTGGCACGGGTAGCACGGATTTTATCACGGACACGTTCTGATGACACTTCGCGTTCAAATTGTGCGAACGACAGCAATACATTTAGTATCAATTTACCCATAGATGTGCTTGTATCAAAACTTTGCGTTATAGATACAAAACTACAGTTATATTTATCAAAAACCTGCATCATATTATGGAAATCCAGTATCGACCGTGACAAGCGGTCGACCTTATAAACTACGACCGTCTGAATCAACCCACGTGACATATCGTCCATCATCTGCTTTAATGCCGGGCGATCGGTAGTACCACCACTGATCGCGGCGTCGGTGTATATTTTTGTATATTCCCAACCATTAAATGATTGCGCCATAATATATGATCGACAGGCTTCTTCTTGGTTATTTAATGAATTGAACTCCTGCTCCAATCCAAATTCAGTTGATTTACGAACATATATCGCACATCTAACTTTTGCCATTTTCTATCCTTTGTTTTTGGTTTGCTAATCCGAAAAAATCCGCACCCGAAACTTTATGACCACAGATGTCCTTTGCCACACCGGACAAACTTTTGTACGTTCGTCCATCATAAAGAAAGCCACCGCTGTCGGTGGCTGTGATTTTGAATTCCAAACCCCGAAAGGTTTTTATGATTTCCGCCCCGGGGTGCAGGTTGTATTTGTTCTGATAAACACGATTTATACATTCTTCGGGATTTGCGATATATTTGCGAATCTTGGTCATATGCTTGTCTTCGATTCTTAGGTTCATATTTTCACAGCGGATGTAGTACCACAATGCACGGACCTGTCGTTTGAATGGATGTGGCACATACCGCGCCCAAAGTGCCGATTTTGCCTCAAACGGCATTTTTTGCAGTTCTTCCAGTGTCTTTGGCAGGTATGTTTTTGACCTCATATTTTGCCCTTTGTTTGTGTCATTTGGCCTTACTAACCGAGGAAAGTCAAGTCATATTAAGCAATTTTTATTGACATTTCGGCGGTTTTGCGGTATATTAGAGAGCAGCAGCACGCCCGAGGGCATTAAGTCGAACCCACCGAGCGGTTCGCAACAAAACTCCAAATATAACCAAAAAATAACATTACGGACTACCCGTGGCTTTTTGACGTGTCAAAAGCCGGGAATTCGTACAACAATAAGGAGTTGCCCCATGGGTAATTTATATATCGAACATATTGCGATCGGCGAAATAATGTCGTACGCAAAAAATGCCAAAAATCATCCCGAACATCAAGTTCAGCAAATCGCTAGGTCGATAAAGGAATTCGGATTTAATAATCCCATTATAGTCGATGATAAGAATGAGATTGTTGCCGGACATGGTCGGTTGATGGCGGCACAAATTGTCGGACTTGATACTGTGCCAGTCATCCGACTATCGCATCTGTCGGAGGCACAGAAACGCGCATATCGTTTGGCAGACAATAAAATTGCAGCGAACGGAGGGTGGAACGAAGACGTACTAAAACTGGAATTATCAGAACTTGAAGCATTATGTGATTTTGATATCCAATTGACCGGATTCACCACCCTTGAGATTGATGTGATGTTGGATGAAAAAGCAGATAAAAACAAAGTCGATGAAAAAGGAAATGCCATTCCGTTTATACCAGATGAGGAGATTGTTAGTCAGCCGGGCGATTTGTGGCTGATTGGAAATCATCGCCTGTTGTGCGGTTCATCCTTGGAAGAATCAAACTTTGAAAAACTTATGGATGGGAAACTTGCCGATATCGTGAGTGATGACCCACCGTTCAATCTTTCCGCACGTACTATCGGTTCGTCTGGAAAAATTAAACACAAGGATTTTAAAATGGGCGGTGGTGAAATGTCGCAGGAAGAGTTTACAAAGTTTCTTACGACCAATTTCGCCCTGTGTTCCAAATATGCCAAACCGACTGCACTTGCTTATAAATGGATGGATTTCCGTCACATTCGAGAGATTATGGATGCCGGAGAATCATCGTTTGGACGTTTATTAAATCTTTGCGTGTGGTCGAAACCAATTGGGGGCATGGGCAGTTTTTATCGCTCACGCCATGAATTATGCTTCATATTTTCCAATGGGGACAAATCGTCCTATACGAATAATATCGAGCTTGGGAAACATGGGCGATATCGCACAAACATATGGGAATACGGTTCTGTGAATTGCTTTGGTCATCATAAGGATGACTTGAAATACCATTCGACAGTAAAACCATATGAAATGATTGCCGATATATTTTTGGACGCTTCAACACGTGGCGGAATCGTATTGGATACATTTATGGGTAGTGGCACGAGCTTGATTGCGGCAGAGAAAACCAAACGTATCTGTTATGGCATCGAAATAGAGCCGCTGTACGTGGATACGGCGATACGCCGATTTCATGACCTGTTCGGCATAGATGCTATCCACGAGCAATCCGACAAGACGTATTCCGAATTGTTGGCCCAAAAGAAAGGAGCTGAGTGATGTCAGAATATACAGTCGGCTATGGGAGACCGCCCACAGAAACTCGCTTCAAACCCGGCCAGTCCGGCAATCGTACTGGTCGACCGAGAGGAAGTCGGAACACATATACTATCTTTGATAAACTATTGGAATCCAAAATATATGTGGGTCAGGATGGCAAGAAAACAAAAATATCCAAACGGGAAGCTTTATTGATGCAATTGATTAACACCGGGTTGAAAGGGGATACAAAAGCCATTAAAGCCCTGTTTCCGCATATGGTGGTATCCGATGATAAAAAAGCCGCACGTGAAGCAGTCAAGAATCAAGCCGTGTCTCCAACTGACGATGAAATTTTGGCGGATTATAAAAAAGGAGATAGCCATGAGTAGCAATCTGTTATTAAATGCGATCCTGCGTACAGAATTCAAGCAATTCGTCCGCAAGGTTTTCAGCGAAATATCTGCCGATACGTATCTGGATAATTGGCATATTGATGTAATATGCCATGAAATTATGGATATGATAGAGGGCAAAAATAATCGGCTTATTGTGAATGTTCCGCCAAGGTATATGAAATCGATTATTTGTTCGGTTGCGCTTCCGGCATTTTTGTTGGGGCATCATCCAGAAACAAACATAATCTGTGTCAGTTATAATGATCAGTTGGCGGAAAAGTTCGCAAGCGATTGTCGGCGGATAATAATGCAACCATGGTATCAAGAATTGTTCCCAAGAACGCATTTGCGCCAATCTCGTAAATCCGTAAATGACTTTGAAACTACTCGTGGGGGTGGACGCATGTCCACTTCCATCGGCGGTATGTTGGTCGGACGTGGGGCGGATTGGATAATTGTCGATGATCCGCTGAAACCGACTGATGCCATATCAGATACACAGCGCGATAAATTAAATGGCTGGTACGGCTCAAGTCTTTGCACGCGATTGAATGATAAGACAAATGGGAAGATTATGCTGATAATGCAACGTTTGCATATTAATGACCTAACTGGATTCTTATTGGAACCAGATGCAGGGTTTAAATTGATAAAATTGCCAGTTATTGCACAGGAGGATGAATCTTGGGAATGGACGGATCGTATCCGCAACCTGCCCAAGTCATTTATTCGCAAGAAAGGCGAATTATTGCATCCAGAACGTGAAAATATGGAAGTAATCAAAAGTATGCAGGATTCACAAGGAGAATATGGATTCTCTGGCCAATACCAACAAGAACCCGTCCCATTAGAGGGCGGAATCGTAAAAGAAAACTGGTTGCAGTATTACGATTTTGAAAAAATAAAAAATATAAGTCCTCGAAAAATTTGGAAAATTTTTATTAGTTGGGATACGGCGTGTAAAACAGGAGACAATAATGCATATTCGGCATGTTGTGTCATGGCAATACTAAAAGAATCAGACCAGTATAAGTTTTATCTAGTAGACGTTTACAGAGAAAAACTTGAAATGCCAGATCTTATGCAAATGGCTAAAGAAGTCTATAACAACTGGAAGTATCATGGAGAAGCAATATATCCGATTAAAATGCTGATTGAAGATAAGGCAAGCGGAACCCAGTTGATACAGATTCTAAATAACGAACGAGACAAGCGCGGGTATTGTTTTGATATAGAGGCGATAAAGCCCGAAATGGATAAAAAAGCGCGTCTATATGGTACAAGCGTTCATATTCAAAATGGGAAATTATTGTTTCCCGAGCAGAAGCCGGAATGGTGGGATGAATTTGCAAAAGAGTTGTTGGGTTTCCCGGCAACCAAACATTCTGATCAAGTCGATGCCCTTACGCAATGTATGAGTTTTGTTCAAACTGCATAATAAAAATCCCGGATGCCTGTCCGGGGTATTTTATTCTGATTTGTCGGCGGTTTCTTCTATCGGTTTGTAATATTGATTTTTCATATAGCGGGGTATCAACGTTACATTCTGCACAGTTCGCTTCCCAACAGCAGTTTGGTAACTATGTGTTTTATTTCCATCTAATGCCACACATACATTGCTATCGATGGCAATCCATTGGCCATCGTAGAATGTTGGCATTGGTTTAGCGTTCTTAACGGCTTTTGCATTTAAATAATATAGTGTCATAGAAGATGGTCCCAGAGTAATAATTGCTTCACTCGCTGACAATACCGCCTCAACCCGCACCCTATCGTAAGGTTTTCCATGCATTAGTAGTATGCCATGTTTCTCGCTCTCGGCTTTCGTGAGTCTATAAGAATTAAAATTTGCTTCATGGAAACGGCGGTCGCTAATAGTGTTTTCATAATCAAGTGTTCTAGACTCCCATTCCCCAAGACAGTCCCAATCAATCATATTTTCCACGGAACTATTTAACTTATCTCGCACTTCTGCTCCCGTATATAATTTGGAACATCCCATTAAAATGATCGGCAAAATTAAAAGTAGTTTTTTCATATTTTCCCCTTTTAGTAAGAAAGACCACCAATGGGAATTGGTGGTCGGGGAGTTCGTTAATCACGTCAAAGACAGATTCCGCACTGCTTTCGGGAAGACCCTGTTTTATCGCAGGCGGCTCCCCGACCTTAGCAGTACGGGGATGTAGACAGCTTTGTT
>WRCO01000007.1 GCA_009783855.1 Alphaproteobacteria bacterium | reverse complement strand
GGTTTTGACTGTCTACTATGGCAGACAACCATAAAAACGGCAGAAAATCAAGTTGTCTAATATATTAGACAGTTTTTATAAACAATTATTTTATGCATTGGTCTATTATCTTAACAGTTCCCATTTGTTCTATACCCGTGGCAGCGTAAGCATGTCGCCGAATATGCGGTCGTATTCAATCGGGTCAAAAGCCATTTTGCCGTATGACGGAAAGAACGTAAGCTCTCCCACATACACACCGTCTTTTGTCTGGAACATGTCGACGCGGACGAATGGAAATTCCGCGGACACCATTGAAGCAAGGGACAACATTTCATCAAGACGCGCCGGTCGCGGCATATCAACGGCTTTGGAGAATCCGTGTGTCCAGAATCTGTACGGAAGCACAGACCAATCCGTGCCGAACACGCTGAATTTTGCATCCGCCGTTCTGCCGGAATTTTTCGGCAAAGTCCGGCCGCATATGAATTGCGGCTTTCCGTGGATGCAAAAGAATTTGTAATCGCAAAGTCCGCCTCCGCCGGGATTTTCCAATAATTCTTCGGCGATTATCGGATGCCTTTTGTTGTTGAACGTCCATCCGGACATTTCGCGCAACGCCTTGGTTTTATCCAAAGCGGACTTGTCCCGGACAAGCATGACCTGTTCCCCGTCGCCGCCCATCACGGATTTAAGGACGAATTTATCGGGAAGTTTGCCCCAATCTATATCCGCCGGACTGTCCCACACGCCGTACGTTTTCGGCACGTGTTTTTCCAATCCCTTTTCATGCATCCATTCTTTGAACGTCGCCTTGTTCTGTATCCGGCTGCATACTGGAAGGGCGGTATACCAATAATTGTCCCGAAGCCACAGTATCTTTTCGGTAAGCGTTTTCGGGTTCATAAAATCGAAAATACGGCCTGTCTGTTCGTAATGCCACGAATGCGCGCCCATCAATCTTTTATTCTGTTGCCGTTTAAGGAATTCGGAAAATTTATTCATCTCCCGGACGCGGCTTCGGCGGACAAAGTACAGGTTCATGCCGAATATTCGGATTACTTTGAAGAAATATCCATCGTTGCGTATGCCGAAGAGTTTCATCCCCCCCCCCCAAGCGGCGGCAAAGGTTCGGGCAATACGCACATATCGCCGTAAATCTTGTCGAATTCGCGCGGCTCGAACCTTATGCGGCCATCGGCGGGACAGAACGTAAGTTCGCCCACATAAATCTTGTCGCCGCATTGATACAAGTCGACACGGACAAGCGGAAAATACGCGGCAAGTTTTTCAGAAAGCGCAAGCATTTTTTCAAGATGTTTCGGACGCGGGATGTCGCGGACCTGTGCCCTTGCGGGGCCGATTACGACCCGGTCCGGAATCGTTTTGCCCTTTTCCCAATCCGGGGTATAGAAATTGAATGTTTTTTCAGCAACGCTGCCCAAATCCCTGCCGCGCGCGTATGCGATTACAAAACGGCATTTTCCATCGATGCAGAAGAATTTATAATCGGTAAGGCGGCCGCTTGTATCTTCCGACAATAATTCTTCCGCCATGATGCGTGTCGGTTTTCCGTCGGTTTGCCATTTCGCCATCCTGGCAAGCGTCGCTTTCATATCAAGTTTCGATTTGTTATGCACCAAAATCACTTCGCGGCCGTAAGTGCCTTTTACCGCTTTTATCACAAACTGGTCCGGAAGGAGGTCCCATTCGACATCGTGCATGCTGTCCCAGGCGCCGTAAGTCTTCGGCACATGCCCCGAAAGCCCTTGTTCCGCCATCCAGTCTTTGAAAGTCTCCTTGTTATACAATCTGTGATACAGCGGAAGATTGCTGTAATAATTTCGGCGAAGCCACAAAATCTTGTCGCCCAAAATTTCCGGCCGCTCCAGATTCATAATATGATTGTTTTCAAGCAGATGCCATTCAAATGCCCGAAACGCGTCGAATTCAAACGACGGCAAGGCATCGCGGCGAAGCTGGTCCCTTATAAGGTGTGCGACCCGGTGGCGCCGCATAAGGCGGATTTTTATGCCAAAGATGACAATCACCCTGTAATACGGGGATTCGTATTCTTTTCCGAAAAGCTTCATTTTTTAAGACCTTTATAAAATTTTTTCATGTCCGTCGCGATGAATTCGTTCGCGGAATCAACCATCAAAGGCGAAAGCTTTCGCGCCGCTGAATGAAGATGGAATTTCGGCGGAAGCGCCCACCAATCGCCGTATTCGGACGAAAGCACGCTGTCCGGCCGGTTTGGAATATTGCATTCGATGCCGTTGTATTTTCCGCGGCGCGTCGGGAACACCCAATCGAAATCAAGAATATACCGATATACCGACGGCGGGCGGCAAAAACTGCATACAAGCGTGCCGTCTTTGGCGGGCCTTTTCCCTTTCATAATTTCGGTTTCCCAAAGCCGCCGGGCTGTATTGTATTTTTCGCGCATCCGCTGTGAAATCGTCGGGTCGATTTGCCCCGCTTGAACTTCCGCCGGCAATTCTTTGCCATGCGCAAGGCATGCAAGCCATTTCTTCGCGGTATGGACATGACGGAATCTCATTATTTCGGCTTTCAGGGCAAGCTTCCCGGATTCGGTCGCAAGTTTTTCGCTGTACCTGTCCACCGGGAAAATATCGAACGTCATCGGGAAATTCTTGTATCCAAAAAACTGCATATAATATCCGCAAAATGCAAGATGAAGGTCAGAGCCTTTGAAAAGCTTTGGAAACAATTCCATCGCTTTTTCATAATCGGCGCGCGGCATATAGATATCTATGTCGTCGTCCCAGGGAACCGACCGGCCGCCATGACGCATAACGCCAAGCAAGCCGCCCGCACCAAGATAATAATCAAGCCCGTGCTCGCGGCATATCATGTCGAACAGTTCCAAAACCTTGGTCGTTGCGGCCTGTGCAAGGTGCATATTCCCGCGCGCCGCGGGCGCCGCGGAGATGTCTGTAAAATAACAATGAAAATCGCGAATCCAATCAAGTTTGCGGTTCAATTCTTCAAATCTGCGGTCGTTTTCGGATTTTTCGTACCTGTCGCGGAATGCGCGGCGCCGACCGACATCGCGAATAAAAAGCGCAATTATGTGAACCAGTATTTTTCTCATATAGTGCCGTCCCGGTTGATGAAAGCGAATTCCCAACGGAAAATCGCCTTGGCATGATATTCCAAGAATAATACATTGTCAACAGATACTATAATTGCCTTGCGGCAGGGGGGGCGGATATGATAAAATAATGCAAACGAGAGAGGATTTCCAAATATGAAGAAATTTATGTTTCTTGCCATGTGCTTTGTGCCGATTGCATTCGCCGCGAACGCCGTGTCGTTTCAACCGGCCACAGCCGGCGCGACAAACGTCGCGCGCACGGGCGCAACCACGCGCACCGCGAATCAACAGCGCGGATTCCCGCAACTTGCCGAAACACGCCGCCAGCAACAGCGGAACACGCACTATATCATCAACACGCCCGACGTCGACACCGCGTGCCGCGAACGGATATTCCAGTGCCTTGTCGATTATTGCGGCGATGTGACCGTCATTCCGGGTCAACGGGAAGGCCGCTGTGTCGGCGCCACGGAAGGCGAATTGTACAACTGGGTTTTGCTGTGTCTTCAACGCGACACGACGCCGCTGATGCCTAATTTTCAGGCGGGCTTCACCACCGGCGGCAATGCGATGAATATCGCCGCGCGGCTTTGCCCTTCGTTCGTGCAACAGGAGTTGATGGCGTACCTTGCCATGGCGAACATGGCGGAACAGCTTAACAAGCAACGAAGCGACCAATGCGTACAGCGGCGCCGCGAATTAGAGGCCGCAATATCATGCCACCAGGTTGCTCTTACAAGCGGCGGCGAAACTCATAACCGGCTTGTCTCCACTCTTGCCGATTTCTGCGGCGCGGGCATCCCCGGCGGCTCTCAGGAAATGGTGATGCAATTCGCAAACGCCGGAAATATCGGCGGCAATATATTCGGATGGGCGGAAAACCTTCTTACGCTTGACGGGTCGCGCCGCGGCCCCGAATGGCAGACCGCCGTCGACGCCGTATTGGCGGGACATGTAAACCGCATGAACCTTGCGTGCGGCGAAAATATGCAGATGCAATTTCAACCGCGCGAAATAACCGTCGGGCCGACCGCTTTGCAGACGGTCGCGGCCGCCGCGGTGGGCACTGCTATCGGCACAACGTTCCAAAGTCCGCAGACCGCTCAGACCCCGCCAACGGCGCCGGGCGCCGCAATGCCGCCCGTGGTATCCGCAAACCTTTGGGAGGAATTCCGTTCATTGACGGATATATTCGACATCGGAACCGCGTCCCAGGTTGTAATGGCCGGACTTGAACAACCGCCGACGATGCAGAACCCGTTCCTTACTTCTGCGACTATGGCGTCGATGCAGAATGCGCGCCGCGCTGGCACAAAGGTATTCGTGCTTCGCGATTCCATCCGCTGTTTTATCGTGGTGGTTGAATCCCTGAATCCGGCGGAAAACAACGCCATCGCGCACCAGTTGGCGAATTGCAGATATAATTAGCAATCTGAAAAAAGGTCTATGATGAAGCGGATATGGCAAACATTTGCGAATGCCGCAAGGTTGGCGGTCGCCTTCGTGGGACGCTATGACGAACCCGAACGCGCAAGGCCGCCTATTAAAATCGTCAAGAGACGGGCCCAGCCGATGCTTTCGGATACTCCGCCGCCGCGTTACGGTTTAAGTCCGGACGGCGTATGGCGCCAAACCAAAACAGGGCGCACAAATACGCAAAGGGCCAACATTTTGTTTGTCGGCGACCTTATGTGCGCAGAGCGCCAACAAAAAGCCGCGCGCACCGGCAAAACTTATGACTTTAACAAAAGCTTTCAATTCACAAAGCCGATATTCGAATCCGCGGACCTGGCGGTTGGCAATCTGGAAACATCACTTGCACAGGACAGGCCGTTCCGCCACGAAATCCGCGGCAGACGGCACCTTGGCGACAAGCCGTATCACAATTCGCCCGTCGCGTTTCTTGACGCGTTGCGATATACCGGGTTTGATGCGGTGATTACCGCCAACAACCATATCCTTGACGCCGGTTACCCGGGGGCAATGCAAACTTTGGGCCATATCGAAAGATATGGGTTTATGCATACCGGAACTTTCAAAGACGGCGGCGAAAGGCGTTATATAATCGTCGACGTGAACGGTATACGGATTTCCATCCACGCATACGCGCTTTGGTATAATAAAAAGGAAGAAAAATATCTGAAACCAGAAGCCTGGGGAACCCTGCTTAATTTTCACGACCCTGAAAAAGCCGCCGCGGAATTTGCCGCCGCCCGGAAAGACGGCGCGGAATTTATATTCGCATATATGCACGCCGGACGTGAATTCGAACACACGGAAAGCCCAACTCAGCAAAAGGTTTCGCAAGAGTTGGCGGACGCCGGCGCGGATTACATTCTTGGGTCGCATCCGCATGTCCTGCAAAGATATGATACAATCGAAACAATCGATAACCGGAGCGTTCCTGTTATATATTCGCTTGGCAATTTTACAACGAACATGACGGCCCTTAACCGAAGACAGACGATAATCCTTGGCGTCACTTTGGCGCGGGACAAAGGCGGCCGGGTGGTGATTGCGGACGAATCCTATATCCCGGCTTTTATAGAATGCGCGTTTAACGGCAACCCGTATGCCATTCTTCCACTTGTCGCGCCGTATAATGCTTGTTTTGATTATCCCGGCGGTAAATACCATATCGATGCGATTGCAAAAATTATCGGGAACAAGTTAAAGGTAAGGCAATGAAATCCGCATGGACGCGGGCCCCGCGTCCATGCGGCCTTTTACGCCGCGAAACCTTTTACCTCCCACGCAATGCCCCAGGTTCCGAATCCCGCGCTGCTTCCCTGTGACCAGGTTCCGACAACGGTAAAACCTGTTGGCGTCTTGGTGCCGGAACGCACGCGCAGCGACAATGTATTTGTTAACAAAGTTGTTGTCCCTGGGCTTAAAAGATGATGATAATCGGTATTTCTCATCGGCACGGGAAGGACGATTGCCTGGCCGGATTCGGACGATACGTTCGTGCCAAGCGCTCCTTGCTCCACCCATCCCGATTTGTATTTGCGGTACCAGCCGCTTGTATATCCGGGACCGGAAAGGCCGTTTGCCGATTCCACCACATAATCGGCGCCCGCCATCTGCGCGACAAGTGCGGCAAGCGCGGCAAAATCAATATCCGGCAATTGCGGGACTTCCGGAATATTCGAAAGCTTCGCATATTCCGACAAATCAATGACAGTCTTTGCAAGCGCGTTTTCCATGTCTTCGACGATTGCGGTTCCGCGTTCCACTATCTCGGCAAGGTTTTCAAGCGCCGCGAATCCTTCGACCCGGCGGTTCATATCCCGCACGACTTCCATGATATAATTGGCGTCGGCATTGAGTGCGGCCGGGTCGACGGGTTTCATCGGCTGGTACGATACGACGCGTTGATGCGCCAATTCGCGGAACAGGGTAATCGCATCGCCGATTTTCGGCGGCACTTTGAACGCGATATTTCCGCCGTCGTGTCCAAATGACGCATTCGCCGGCAATTTGTTCAAAGTCAATTTATATTCCGCCGCCGGCACTGGCAATCCGTTCCTGGACACCTTTACGTCCGCGGCGCGCCATACGGCGAAATCGAAATGAAATTGCGACGTATTGCCGTCGCCGGTATAGGTTATTTTTGAATGATTCATGATTTTGTTTCCTTTTTTGTGCACAAAAAACGCCCCCGGAACGGGGGCGGTCATTGCGCGGATTATACCAGATTTCAATGGTATAATCAAGACAATTTGACATTCGCCGCAAACCGGTGTACAATTAAAAAAATGACCGACGCACGCGCATTATTAACACAAACCCAAGACGACCTTTTGGCCGTCAGGGGGTTTCTTTGACCTGTCCAAACTTAATGCGGATTTGACCGCGGTGACAGAAGAATCGAATAATCCCGATATTTGGAACGACCCGGACGCCGCGCGTATCGTGATGCAGAAAAAAGCATCGCTTGAAAAAACTATCCAGGATTTTGCGGCGCTTGAGGCCGAATATAAAAACCTTTCCGAACTTTTTGAAATGGCGCCGGAAGACCCGGAAGTTGCCGCCGGAATTGCGGCGCTTTCCGCGCGCGCGCATGATGCGAAGTTTATAACCCTTTTTAACGGCCCGGCGGACGGCGGCGGCGCGTTTTTGTTTATCCAGGCGGGCGCGGGCGGAACAGAGGCACAGGATTGGGCGCAAATGCTTTCGCGGATGTATGCGCGGTGGGCCGAAAGGCACGGCTTTTCGGTCGAAGTTGTCGAAGAAAGCGTCGGCGATACGGCCGGCATAAAAAACATAACGTACCGCATTGCGGGCGACCGCGCGTACGGCTGGCTTCGTAATGAAATCGGCGTGCATCGGCTTGTGCGCATAAGTCCGTTTAATGCGAACGGCAAACGCCAGACAAGCTTTGCATCGGTCGATGTCTGGCCGGATATAGACGACACTATTGAAATCGAAATCAACGAAAAAGATTTGCGGATTGATACATTCCGGGCAAGCGGCGCGGGGGGGCAGCATGTGAATAAAACCGACAGTGCGGTTCGGATTACGCATCTTCCGACCGGCACGGTTACGACATGTCAGAACGAGCGAAGCCAATTGCAGAACAAAGACATGGCGATGAAGATGCTTCGTTCCAAATTGTACGAACTTGAAATGCGGAAGAGGGCGGCGGAACAAGACGCCGCGAAAGCCGCGCAGAAAAAAATAGAATGGGGAAGCCAGATAAGAAACTATGTCCTTTATCCGTATCAATTGGTGAAGGACGTGCGCACCGCGTTTGAAAAAACCGACAGCGCCGCGGTCCTTGACGGCGACATTGATGATTTCATGTTAAGTCTGTTGCAGAGATAGCCCCTTACACTACCTTGCCAATCGTTCTTCCGGGGGGCATGCGTTGCGGTTGCCTTTGATGCATTCTATAAGCGGGTTGAAATCCGTACAGGTCCAGCATCGTTGTATATCTTCGCGGGAATACGGCGTGCCGCGTCCGCATCGGCCGTGTTGTTGCCATTGGGCGCGGTTTTCGATTGGTCCCATGTTTTCCGGACATCGGACGCATCGGGCGTTGTCGTCGCGCCCCTGTCCGCCCCATTCGAAAAGGTCAAGCGGATGACAAGTGGCAAGGTCGTCACCAGCCCGGCATCCCCATGTGCATACATGATAGAATCGTCCGGCTTCGTTGGTAAGCCGCATATGTATCGCCGAATTGAACGAACGCGCATACGCCGCGGAAATCCAATTGGAACTTTCACACTCTTCCGCGCCGGCCAGTGGTGCTATATATCCGTCGAATTCATCGCATTGTTCCGGCATGATACATGCCCAACGGGTGTCCCCTGGTTTTCGCACCTGGTGCCTTACCATGCCGGCGCGACAACTCCATTCCCAACAACAGTCGTTACGACTGTTTGCGCGCGGACTTGGGACAATATTAACATCCCGTGTATCCAACGGCTGCCTGTCGCATATAGACACATAAGTACTATCGTTATGGGTGCACCCACTCTTTTTCAGTTTCCACACGGAAGACCGGCTCCACGCATTTGGCCACGTTGTTAATTTACGCTCGTTCATTTTATCACAAGGGCAACATCCTCCCCTGCGCGCTTGGCAGACATGTTCGCCGTATCCCGTATCGGGTGCAAGGACAGTTATCACGATTGCGATTGTTATGATTTTGAAAATGTTCGCACAACGCTTCATTTATCTTTTCCGTTTAATCGCGCAGTATATAGCACGATTGCTGCGATTCATCCCAGAACCCGCCAAGTATTTCCGTGCATACTTCCACCGCCCATTGCGGAAGAAGCTCGCACTCTCCGCGCCGTTCGTTCCATACCGCGTATCCCATATCATTGGCGAATTCGTCCGCCTGTTCGCATTGCACACGCGGGGAATTAAGAACACAGAATCCCCAATCCGAATACGGAATGCCGCGAATGTCGGTCGACCGCGGCGGTCGCCGTCCGCCAAATACCGTGTTATGCCATGTTGGTTCAAGCCTATTCGGGTCAAGTGCCGAACCGCGACCGTACCATACTCCATTTGGGTGTTCTGTGCATATTACCGAAAGTATGCTTGTCATGGTTCCTGTTATTGTACTTAAAACTCTGCCGATAACGCTGTGATCGCGCCATAATTCATCCCACGACTGGGCGGTCGCAAGTATGCCGTCCGGCAAATTGCCATTCAAATCGGCGCAATGTTTGTGCGCTTCCGCTGTCATAAGGCGGCGGAGTTCAGTTATGGATTTTGTGCGACATGCGTACGGCCATTCGCGATTTTCGACTTCGTCCGCACACAGTTCCATAATAAATCTTTCCAAATCCTGTTCGCATGCCTCGAACACTCTTACACTATTCACCCCGCTTACAAAATTCAACAGCGCGCGAAGCCCGCACGCATCGATATTTGTAATCGAACCGCGCGCGTCGAATTCACACCGCTGTGCATTCGCGCCGGCAAACAACGCCGCGCACGTCGCGACCGCATCCCGGCAATTGCTTATCGTTATAAACGCATTCAAAGCGTTGGAATCCGCCGTCCGCCCGTCGGTAAGCGTTCGCGCCTGTCCCATTTGTTCATCGTAACAATCAACTATTACGCCGACGCACGACATTCTTATCTCGTCTATTTTCCGTGCCTGGGCCTGTGATATTTCGATAATCGTTTCGTTAACAAAACGATTCCAGACAAGATTCGCATCATCCCGGCACGTTGAAAGAATTCGTTCCGCATGCATTCTTTGATGATTCAAAAAGCCCGCCAATTGCGGATTCGTCACCGCCGGCAATACCGAAACGTCAAGACGCGTCGCCGTCGCAAGTTCGAAAAGACCCGGCCGGAAATGTATTTCCCCCGTATTCGGGTTTATCAATTGTCCCGTCGGGTCAAGACAGCGGCGCCATCCCTCTCCGCATACGCTGTCGGCGGTCATCGCCGTCCGAACCTGTGAAATACATTCGTTCACAGACGTCGAATTCGACAGGCGAAACGCGTCAAGCCGCGCATCGCGAAGCTCCATCTCGGCTTCGCGTACACGCGCGTCAAGCGCGACACGCCGGTCGTTCGTACGCCGTTCCGCCGCCGCGCAATCGTTGTTTATCGCAACAAGGAACGTGTTGCGGACCATGTTTAACGCCGCTTCGTTTTCGCACGCGGCGCGCACCGCGGCGTTGTTAGTGCATTGGCGGTTCAATTCGGCATGAAGCGCCGCGCCGTCCAATGTCGGCGAAACCCGCAAATTGTCGCGCGGCGCAAACGGGTCGGGCGCCGACATCCCGCCCCATATGTCGGTAAGGTCAAGACGCGGCGCAACCCTTGATTGCACCCCCTGAACCCGGCGGCCGGCAAGCAAATCGCGAATGTTGGTAAGAGTGTTGCCGGTATGCGACGTCGCGCGGCGCGGCGGCGGCGTAACCAACGCGTTCATTGCGGCGGCACGCTCTGCCGAAAGGCTCACCGCGTGAAGGTCGTTTTCCGCAAAGTCTTGAAGCATTGAAAGCGCTTGCGCAAACATGTCGTCCCGGCGTTGCAATTCGCGAAACCGGTCGGAACATATACAGCGGCGGAACGTAGAATTGGCATTCGCGCAACCTTGGTCCATGCATGCGGTATACGCCGCGTGGCATGCCGCATATCCGCCGCCAATCCGGGTCAAATCGTCGAATGCCGGCGTCCGTTGCCCAAGCGGTTCTTGTTGCGGCGTCGCCGTGCGCGCCTGGGTCTGGGGCGCGGCGGCGCGCGGCGGCGTGGGCTGTGCGGCGGCGGAACGCGCAACTTGCGGCGATGTCGCCGCGCGGGCCGAAACCGGTTGCCGTGCCGCCGGGGGTGCCGAACCAACGGGCGTGCGCGCGGACGGTTGCGGCGCGGCCGCCTGTTGCGGTTGTCCGGGTTGCGGCGTTTGCTGCTGTCCGGGTGTGCGCGGAGCCTGTGGGACAGGGGCGGCCCGCCCCGGCGCATTATGGGCGCGCGACGGCGTCCGCGGGTCGGGCGACAGCGCGCCCGCGTCCGCAAAATGGAACGCAAGCAAAACAACCGCGAAAATCGCCGATAACTTTCTCATTTCCTTATATGCGGATATTAAAGCAGTTTTCGCACAAGACACGCAAGGGGAAAATAACAATGAAAAGTGAAAAATGAATTGTGAAAAATGGTTGTTTTTTGTAAAAATTTGTTTATAATACACTGCACCGCACCCGTGGCTTAACTGGATAGAGCATCGCCCTCCGAAGGCGGGGATTACAGGTTCGAATCCTGTCGGGTGCGCCAGAAATACAAGCCTTGCGTTTCTTGATTTTTGAAATTTTCAACACTTAAATGCTCGCCAAAAGCTTCTATCCCGCCCCGCAAGCGGGGCAGGTTTTAGGACAGAAGACGACACCAAACAAACATCTTGCACCGATTGTTTGCTTCGTGCTATTCTCCACCCATGACTCGGAAACTTACACTCACACTTATTCTTCTTAACGGCTATGTCGGCCTTGCCATGCAATTGCTTGCATTGCGTCAAGTTTCGAACTTCGTCGGCGGAACCGCCGCGATTTCAAGCATTATAATCGGAACATACCTTGGCGCGATGACCGCCGGATATTTCGTCGGCACAAAAAAAATGCCGCCAAAGGTCGTATCACGCCTTGTCGGGGCAAGCTTTATCGGGGCGATGCTTCTTATCGTCCTTGCCGCAAGTTTCCCGCTTCTTCACGCGTATTTCGGATTTATGGCGGCGGCGGGACTTCGTTCGCCGATAATACAGACGTTCGTTTATGCTTTGACTTTTCTGTCCGTCGCGCCGTTCCTGTTCGGATTCAACACCGCCGCGCTTTCACAGAATCTTCACGAAGCGACGCGCGACAATACCGGTATAATCCTTGGGGTTGGAACCATCGGTTCCGTTATGGGGTCGCTGTTTACTACTTTAATCTTCATGACATTGTTCGGAGTAAATTACACGGTCATGTTTACGGCGGCGCTTGCGGGAACGGCCGCGTATCTTGCGGGCGGGCGCCGATGGATGCTTTTTGCCGCGCTTGCCGTCTTTGCATTCGCGGTATCGATAAACAACAGCGCATTTTTACGCAAAAATTTCGGCATAGTGTCCAATAACGCGATAAGCACGATTTCAATCCAAGAAAGCACCGCCAACCGGTACCTTCTTGTGGACAAGGCGATTCATTCCGTGATTTCGCTTGATGGGACGGCTCATGCCGAATACGCGAATTTCATCAACCGGTATTTTATACATTCGATTCCGCAAAACATTGTCAAAGACATCCTTATCCTTGGCGCGGGCGGATTTACCATCGGGCACGGCGACCTTCGCAACAATTACGTGTTCGTAGACATCAACCCGGCGCTTCAACGGGCGTCCGAAGAACACTTCCTTTTTCACGAATTGCCGCCGAACAACCGTTTTGTCGTGCGCGATGCGGGCGCGTTCCTTCGCACAACCGACGAAAAGTTCGACCTTGTCGTGATGGATGTCTTTTCGCGGTGGTCCATTCCGGAATCGGCGATAACGACCGATTTTATGGAAAGCATGAAGGCGCGCACAAAGCCCGGCGGAATCATAGTCATGAATATAATCGCAAGCGCGATGTTCAGCGATGAATTCTCGCGGCGGATAAACAATACTATCCGGCATGTGTTCCCGACGAACCTTTCGCGGCATCTTATCGGGCACTTTGACGCGTGGGGTCCGCGCGATTATGTGAACGTCATATATATATGGCGCAATATCCCGAACCGCGGCCGGATATATACTCCGGACATGAATTCAACCCTTAATGAACAAGATTATTTTCTATGACGCGCCTTGTCATGCTTCCGATTATATTCCTATCCGCGTGCAATCACATGCACGTAAAGCCGGGCACCATGACGCCGGACAGCACCGTGTTCGCCGTCCGCGGCGGATATTCCATGCGGATGCATGCAAAAGAAAGATTGGAAATGCGCGGATATGCCGTCAAGGTGGGCAGGCTGCGCGATTTTACCGATGGCGATGATATGGAAAGACATACCGACGTCATTCCGAACAACGCAAAATATACGGTTATCATTCGCGAACGTCCCGAAAGATTCCGCCCGCTTTATTGCTTCTTTAACGGATTCTGGTGGTGGAATTTCAACGTATCAATCGCCGAACAGGCAACGGGCGAAGAATTGCTGGTATGGGCCGGTCGCGGTTGTGCGAACAGCTCGTTGCGAAGACTTGACCGCGTGTTGGATGAATTGGAAAAATAATTACCTCTGCACGCATCTGCCGTCGTCGGTAAGCCATAAATCCCCGCGGCATCTTGTAATTCTGCAAGGCGACCATTCCCCATGATTGCATGTCTTTTCCGCTTCGACTATAAAGCGGCTTTCGGTGCGCAAATCGGCGGCAAGCATGACTATTTCAGAATGAGCGCACAAGGCGGCCGCGCCGTGGTTCGCTCTGTTGCCGTCATCATCCGCGCATTGCGCCAAAAGCGCGGTCAACACCGCCGTCGGTTCCGTATGCCGCTCTGAATCCTGTATGCCCGATGCAAACGGCATCTGCATGGCAAGCGTCATTTGCACGGCAAGCATTTCAAAATGCTGGTGCTGGTCCCTTGTCCTTTGCATCTGGTCGATGCCGTCCGTCATCATCTGCCATAAAAGCACCAAATCTTCGGTAGACGTATGCATCGCGACATCCGACAGCGAAGCGCCCATCGCAACGCCGAACCGCATGCGCGTCACTTGATACAAATGCCCCCTTGCCGATTCAAGCAACCTTACGGGCGAAGGATTGGCGCGGCGGAAACGCTCCATATTGACGAACGCCATGACAACTTGCGGGTCGCCCGAAAGCACCATGGTTATAAATTCAATCGCATCCGCATCGCTGTGCGTAATCAAAGCCGGCACAGGCGGCGAAGCCGCCGACGACGGCGCGCGGTATGCCGACGGACCGATATTCGACAAGATTGCGTTTCGCGCGACTACGGCGCCTTGCTGCCGATACGCAACTCTTTGAGGCGCGGGCGCGGCGGCGCGCAGCGGTTGTGGTTCCAACCTTGGGAATTCTGTGGTGCGGACGGACGCAGGTGCGCTTGCGGTGCGGGCGGGCGAAACATTGGCATCACGCGCCGGGCCCGCGGAACGGACAGAGCCGCCGGACACGCGCGTCGAAGCAAAGGCGGAAACGCCGGCCGCACAAAACGACGCGACCAAAATCATCTGCACAACGAACAAGCGGCCTGTTACACGCATATATTTCAACCCTGTATTACACACGGAATATTATATCATGTTTGGCCGTTGAAAACTAATGCTAAAAAAACGCGCCTTTGTGGCGCGGTTTTTATTTATAAATAAAATGTACTTGCACCGACGGGGATTTGCGGTCGCCCATAATCGGACGAATGACTTTTTTGACCGCCGTCGCGACGGATTCGCGCAAGGTCTCTTGGGACTTTCTGTCCGCCTTGCCCAAAGCGTCGATTGCCTTTGTGATTTCAATCTGAATCTGGCGTCTGATTAATCCCTTTCCGTCGTGTTCGAATACGCCCGCCGACGACACTTCGGGAGTGTCTTTAAGGTATCCGCGCTTGTCAACGGGCAGGGTGACGAACACCGCGCCTTCGGTCGACAGCTTTTGACGGTTTTTAAGAACCGGGTCGTCGCTTCCCATGCGTTCCGTTTCGCCTTCCATGACGATGAATCCGGTCTTGATGGTTTCGACGACGACGGGCGCCTCTCCGCGTTGCAATGCGACGATTTCGCCGTTGCGAAGGATGCTCATGTGCTTTGCGCCGCCGCGTTCCATCGCCATTTTCGCATTAAGCAGGCATGTCATGTATTCGCCGTGCATGGGCAGTATGACATGCGGGTGAACGATGTCGTAAAAGCGTTCGTATTCGGGGCGGCCGGCGTGGCCGCTTGCGTGCACTTTCGGCGTGTCGTATATGGTCTTCGTGGTGACGCCGATTTTGGCCAAGCGGTTATAAAGAAACGAAACCTGCGCTTCGCGGCCCGGGATGACGATTGCGGAAAACACAACGGTATCGGTGGGCATTAATTTCAATTCTTTCACATGGCCGCGGCAAAGGCGCGTAAGCATGGCGTATTTTTCACCCTGGTGCCCCGTAAGATATATCGCCTGCATGTGGCCGGGCAATTCCTTAATATCGCGGTGAAGCGCGACGTCGTCTTTTTTCAAATACCCGCATTCGATTGCAATATCGCGGAATTCAGGCAAACCGACATAGGGTACGGGACGCGGGTTGCTGCGTTCTTTAATCGCGGGTTCGCGGCCGACTTCGCGCGCGGCGTCGGCGAACATTTTCATTCGCGCGATAGAGCGGCTGTATCCGGAAACAAATACGCGGCCCGGCGCCTTTGCCATGATTTCGGCAAGCGTTTCCCTTACTTCGACTTCGGTTGTTTGAACTTCCTGTCGGCCGACGGCGGTCGATTCGCAAACGCACGCAAGCAAATCAGGGTCGGAACCAATCTCGCGAAGGCGTTTGTAATCCGTCGGATTTTCAATCGGAATCGCATCGTTAAAGGTCCAGTCGCCGGTATGAAGAATCTTGCCCGCCGCCGTTTTAATCAAAAGCATCTGCGCTTCGGGCACCGAGTGCGACACATGGAAAGTTTCAATTGCAAACGGACCGACGTTAAAATTCGCGCCGTTATGGTCGAACGTTACGATATCCGAAGGCTTGTAATCTATTTCCATTCCGTCGAAAGTGCGCTTCATAAATTTCGCGACAAAGCGCGTGCAATAAATCGGACAGCGGAATTTCTCCCACACGTATTTAAGCGCGCCGACGTGGTCTTCGTGCCCGTGGGTAAGGATGATTCCGACAACATCTTTCTTGCGCTTTTCAAGCCAAGTGGTGTCGCAATACTTCACATCGTCGCCGCCGACGTCGGAATCAAGAAATCCCATTCCGCAATCGACGATTAAGTATTTGCCCCTGTACCGGTACACGTACATATTCTGGCCGATATGCTCCATTCCGCCCATGGCGAAAAAGTGGACGATGCCGTCGTTTTCGCCGGCATCCGGCTTTTGCTTTTTGCTTTCCGATTTCGGCGCCGCGCCGTCTTTTGATTTTTTATTTTCGGCTTTCGGTTTTGCCACTTTTTTTGTTGCGGCGATCGCCGCGCTTTTTCCATCATCGAATTCATCATAATCTTCTGCGAATTCGTCGTCAAACCTGTCGTCCAGAAATGCCAAATTGGCAATCTGGTCTTGTTTTACTTTTACCATTTTTTACTTTTTATCCTTTTTTAATGGTTGAACGTCTGCCCAAGGACAGGAAATTCATTGCGAATAAAAAAGAGGGTGCTTTATTTGTAGTGAATCTCCGCCCCGGGCGGCACAAGCGCATAGTATCAAGTATTCGTATAAAAGTCAATAAATTATGAATGTTGGATTGATTCCTTATTCAATATTCAAAACCGCCTTTATCCGCCGCACTCCCGCGGCGCTTGATTCTTCTTTTTGAATCTTGAACGCGCCAAGTTCGCCGGTATTTGCAGCATGCGGCCCGCCGCAGATTTCAAGAGACCAATCGCCCATCCGATAAACCTTTACCATTTCGCCGTCCGCCGCATCGAATATTCCGATTGCGCCGGCGGCGCGGGCGTCCGCCATTGTCATTTCCAAAAATTCGACCGGGGCGGCGGCGGCGATGGCATCGTTTACAATTTTTTCGGTGGCGGCGATTTCGTCGGGCCCCACGCGCCGGTCGAACGAGAAATCAAACCGCAAACGCTCCGCGGTGATATTGCTTCCCTTTTGCATGACGGAATCGCCCAATACGCGGCGCAGCGCGGCCTGTAACAAATGCGCCGCGGTATGCAGTTTCGTCGTTTCAACAGATTCGTCGGCAAGCCCGCCTTTGAATGTGCCGGCGCATCGACTGCGTTCTTTTTGTTGTGCCATCGCGGCGTCGAATCCGGCAACATCCACAGACATTCCGCGTTCCGCCAAAATCGATTGCGTTAAATCCAAAGGAAACCCATAAGTATCGTAAAGCTTGAACGCGACATCGCCGGCCAGACAGAATTCTCCTGCCCCCGTTTCGGGGGCGGGTGTCCGCGAAGCGGACGGGTGGGGGTATTTTTCCAGCTCTTTCTCAAGCATCTTCAATCCGGACACCAGCATGTCTTCGAATGCTTTTTCTTCACGTTCAATTGTTGCGATGACGCGGCCGGATTCGCGGACAAGTTCCGGATACGCTTCGCCCATTTGTTCGACCAATGACGGGTACAGTTTAGAGAGCAGGGCGCCCTTGTGCCCCAAGACCTGTCCGTGGCGCATAGCGCGGCGCAGTATGCGGCGGATGACATATCCGCGTTCCGTATTTGATGGTATGACGCCGTCGGCGATTGCGAATCCGGCCGCGCGAAGATGGTCTGTGATGATTTTGAACGACGGCACGTTGTCCGGCGTCTGCGCGGCGCCGGTTATATCCGACACAGCGTTTTTAAGCGCGACAAACAAATCGCTGTCGTAATTGTCCGTCACGCCCTGTAACACGGCCGCCCAGCGTTCCAACCCCGCGCCCGTGTCGATATTCTTGTTTGGCAAATCGACAAGCGACCCGTCGGGCAAGCGGTCGTATTGCATGAAAACATTGTTCCATATTTCGACATATCGGTTGCCTTCGTCCGGTGCGCCCGGAAGGCCGCCGGGGACGGTCGGTCCGAAATCCCAAAACATTTCCGTACACGGCCCGCAGGGTCCGGTATCGCCCATCGCCCACCAGTTGTCTTTGTCCAAACGTATGGCTTCCTTACCCGCGACGCGGCGCCATATTTCGGTTGCTTCGTCGTCGGTAATGTGGGTAGTTACGATTATGCGTTCGGGGTCAAGTTTTAATACGTTGACCAAAAGGTCCCAAGACATTTCAATCGCGCCTTGCTTGAAATAATCGCCAAAGGACCAGTTGCCAAGCATTTCAAAGAAAGTATGATGCCGGTTGTCGTATCCGACGTCTTCAAGGTCGTTGTGCTTTCCGCCCGCGCGAAGGCATTTTTGGGAATTCGCGACACGCGCCGCGGGCGGCGGGACCAAACCCTGCATGGCTTTTTTGAACGGCACTATGCCGCCGATGGTAAACATGACGGACGGGTCGTCGGGAATAAGCGACGCCGACGGGACAATTTTATGCCCATGCTTTTCCATATAGTCCAAAAACAGTTTGCGAATTTCATTGAATGTCATTGTGCGTTGCCTTACTGAATTGCATAGGGGCAAATAATATTTGCCCCTACATATGCCGGGATTATACGGCGCGGACACACGGATTGCAACGCATTTTTGTCGTTCGTCATCACAAGCGTCGACACCCGCCATATGTCATTCCCGCGAAGGCCGGGATCCACTGTTTATAAAAAGCCGTCGCCGGCAAAGCCGGCGACACATTATTGTACAATGGATTCCCGCCTTCGCGGGAATGACAGATGGTCGTTTTTCTAGGGAACACACCAGTTGCTGGCAAAATTCCAAACATTATTCGTACAGCGATCAGCTCCCTCTCACACATGTCACAAACTCTGTCGCATCCATCCTTTGCCAGCATTGGTCTGTTATCGGCGTCTGGGTTCTTCCCGGGCCGAAATATATCCGTTCTCTGTCGAACGTGTCGCAATCGGCCGGATTGTCGCACCTGGCGCGCGTGCAAAGAGCGGGGTTTATCATTTCGCAATCGGTACGACTTGTATTCGGCCGGAATCCTTCTTTGCATACAAGTATCTCTTCACCGGAATTCTGAATATCTATGCCGCTGGCCGTGGAGCCAACCCAGGCCCAGGTGGCGCGTACTGTAATTACCCGGGCAAAAGCGCCATGACCCGACGGAACATACCTTGATATGGCAAGCGCCTGTGCAATATCTTGTTCGACTTGCCACCGTCGACCATCCGCTGTATCTTGGTCTGCATCGTTTGTTGAGGGCGCATGCACTCTACATCTGTCGCGTATCATGTTCACCACCCAAGTATTTTGATCGTGAGACACGGTGCCCCGGCTCTGCGGAACACCAAGTCTCGCATAAGTGGTTCTTCTTATCTGCTGGTCGTCAGTGCCGGGGCTGCATACACCCGCGCGCCCGCGGCCTTCTTGGCAAAGCCGAACACCGAATCGTCCCCATTCGGCCTGACTAAAAGCAGGGAAGATGCCGGACCTGAATGGTTGGGTGGCGCCGCTGTGGCGCCATACCTGTGTAGTCATCAGGACCGGGTAAAAAGTTGCACAGTCTCCATCAACGTTACGCGCCATAAGTTTTAACAGACCGCGGTTAAAGCCGTGGGGTTGATCCGAACGGCCCGGATTATGGGTCGAATTACCAGCATTCCATTCAAGGGCCGCCCGGGCCCAACAAGCGGGGGTGTCGCCGAAGTTTGATAGGGTGTGATCCCAGACACCACTATCAAGGAGACTGGAGCACTCCTCATTAAAATGGTTTCGGTCTATGGTATTATAAACCTGACGCGGTGCACAGGAACCGGGGTTAAGGGGGTCGGCACGTTGCTCAGGGGTAAGTCTCATCGTGCCGCGGTGGTGTCCCCCCGCATGAGTATAGTCATAGTCACCAATGCACAGCCCCATCGGATTTCCCGACGGGCACCATGCCCGTTCTGTGGCACCCCATGCGGCAAGCAAAGCCTCGTCCGCCATCGCCGGTATGGACAGCCCGATGAAAATCAAAAATGCGAATATGTTTTTCATCTTTATATTCTCTTTTTATTATCTTTTTACAAAAATTACTTTGTAATTTTGTCTGAAAACACAGTTTCCCTGTTACTGCTGCGGGACAAGGCAGTTGTTATTAATCCAAACCCCGCCAAGCATGTCTTCGCACCGCGACCGCCACCATGAATCGTCGAACGTGCATATATTGGTGGCCCGGTTGAACGTTCCTTCTTGCATTTCGCAAGACATCATCGCCGTATTTTCCCAACAGAATCCCCAATCTTGCAATTGCTGTCGCTGCACGGATGTGCGGGCGGCTTGCAGGCCTGTCCTGCGCTGGTCACCCTCCGCTGGCGATACAGGAGTATGATTGCCCATTACCGCGCCGTAAAACGCGCCGCTTAAATTCGGGTTTCCGGGGATGACGGAATCACCGGTATCCCAGAATCCGCCGTGTCTGCGGCATTCCGTTGCAAGCAATTGCGATATGCGGCGATGGAATGCGTCAAAGGTATCTCCTACAAGGTTTGTGCGGGCGGTCCCGGTAAACGTAACATCATCTATCGGACAAAGTGCAACCGCCCCGCCTGTGCCGGTCGCCACCCGATTAAGCTCGTCCCATACGGCGCGTGGCTCTCTCACAAAACATCCGTCAAGCGATGGACCGCCCGTCGTGCCGCCACCGGTCGTCGCCGCGGCGCCAATCCTGCTTGGCGCGCAATACGCATTCAAATGATTGGTCAATGCTTCTTCGCATCCTTCGCCGATATGAACCGTGTCCACCGCCGCCACAAAATTGATAAGCGCGGAAAGCCCGCAGCGGTCGGCATTAGTAATCCTTCCGGTTTCATTCCATTGGCACTCATCACATCCGACCGACCCATCAGAGCGCCTTGCTGTTGGCGGGCAATGCAACGAAGCGCATGCGCCAACTTCCCTTGCGCACATCGCGCGCGTTGCCTGGGCGCCCAATGCGGCGGACGTCTGGCGCCGCGTTGTATCAAAATCGCCCAGCTGTCCGGATTGGTTGTCATAACACCGTGCCATGATGGAAACACAGGTGCCCCTGATTTCTTGAAGCATGCGTGACTGCGCCTGTGCAATTTCAATCAACGCTTCGTCAAGGAAGCGTTCCCACACAAGATTAGAATCATCTTCGCACATGCCAAGCGCGCCGCGCGCATTCACGCGCAATCCCTGTAAATGTTCCCGAAATGCGCGGTCGTTCTGGGACGGAGGTGTGGCAAGGTCAAGCTGTTCCGCCAATTGAAACAGAACCGGCGAATACACCACCCGCGGTTCGCCCGGCGCCGGCACGCGTTCTATATACCTTCCGGAAAAGTCAAGACAGCGGCGCCAATTCGTTCCGCACGCGCCGTCGTGCATAATTTCCGCGCGCACACGGACGATACATTCGTTCACACTTGCCGAATTCCGCGCGCGAAAGTCGTCCAGACGCGCGTCGCGCAAAACCCGTTCCGCTTCGCGCACCCGGTTCTCAAGCGTAAGGCGGCGTTCCGCTGTGCGGCGTTCAACCGCGTTGCAATCCTGCGCTATGACCAACGAATACGCAGAGCGCACCATCTGTAACACGGAATCGGATTCGCATTGGGAACGGACCATCTGGCTGCACTGCCGGTTGACTTCGTTATAAAGGTTGCGGCCGTCCATTTCCGCGATATTCGCGCCGCCGCCCGTGCTCCACATACCGCCGAATCCGGTACCGCCGCCACTGCCGCCGCCCGCCCATATATCGGACGTATCAAGAAGGCCCAAAGAAAGAGTACCCGTGAACGATGCCGGACTTGACCGGCCCGCGCCGCCGCCAAACCCGCCGCCCGACGGTTCCCGCCCGGCAAGCAAGTCGCGAATTCCCGATAACGCCGCGCTTATTTCAACACCGCTTAACCCGGCGGCGGCGCGTTCGCCTTCGGACATTGTCATTTCAACTTCGACTTCGCGGGCGGTCAATCCGACAACGCGAAGGTCGCGGTCCGCAAAGTCCTGCAACATGCCAAGCGCGCGGGTAAGGACTTCGTCCGTATGCTGTAAATCACGGAATCTTTCGGAACAGAAACAACGCCGGAAAACTTCGTTCGCATTGGCGCAGAATTGGTCCATACAGGTATTATAAGCATCGCGGCACGCCGCATATCCGCCGCCCATCCGCGACAAATCCGAAAACACCGCCGTACCGGAACGCGAAACGTTCGGCGAAGTCGCGCTTCGCGAAACATTCGGCGCCATCGCGCTTCGCGACATGTTCGGGGGCACGCCCGACCGCGCCGTTGTCGGCCCCGCGCGAAGCATCGCGCCCGACCGCGCGACATTAATCTGACCACGCGCCGGCTGTGCCACGGCGGTCCGCGCCTGCGGCGGGGAAGCGTGCGCCGGCACAGTCGCGCTTCGCGAACGCACCGCGCTTCGGCTTTGAAGTGTGGCCGCGCGCGCCGGCGCGGTATGGGTGGATTCCGGTCTTGTCCGGACCGCGGCGCCTTCGACCGTCGCCGCCCGGTGTACGGTTACATCGCCGCGTGTCGGCGCCTGTTCGCTTCGCGCCGCCCCGACATGGGTGGTCGCGCTGCGCGGAGTGACCGCATCCGCGGCAAGCACAGCAAGCGGACACGCGCAGAAAACCAGCAAAAATATGGATGCCTTCCTCAAGATGCTGTAATTATAACAAAAAACGGCAAGGCGACGCAATCATTAAATCGTCGCAATGAAAGTCAATTCTTTCCTGTCGGCAATTCCGATAAGCTTGACATTTACAATCGATTTGTCGGGGATTTTCCCGCCCCGCTTGCGGGGCGGGATAGGTTTCGTTGGCGATTTATCGCTTGCGAAATCTTGGGTGGGGAAAATCATCACGGGAATATCATGGGCATCGCGGCCGATGTTATCCTGTTCCACAAGGACTTGGGATTTTTTTCCTATTTGCGATTCCATGAATTCGCGCATGTTTTCGCGCGCCAAATCGGTCGCGATTTTAACGCGCCGCTTTGATTCCGCGCGCGGCACCGGATTCGGCATAGTCGCGGCGGGCGTGCCGGGGCGCGGCGAAAAAGGAAATGCGTGCAGCCTTATCGGCTTTAATTCGCGGATAAGGGCAAGTGTTTCGGCGAACTCTTCCTCTGTTTCGCCCGGAAATCCGAAAATCATGTCCCACGAGAATGTAACATAAGGGTCGGATATTTTCGACCCTGTGATTTGCCTTACCATATCGGCATTATGCCGGCGGCCCATGCGGGACAGAACCGTATCGCATCCCGACTGCATCGACAAATGCATATGCGGAAGCATCCGCGCATCGCGCCGCATAATGTCAAGAACAGGGCGCAAATCAACCCCGGGGTCAAGAGACGAAAGCCGCAGACGTTGCAGATTTGGCAAATCGTTTAACAACGATTTGCATAAATCTGAAAGCGTTGAGCATGGCTGGCGAAAGCCGGCGATATCCACGCCTGTCAGAACTATCTCGCCGTATCCGTTATCGACAAGCGCGCGCGCATCCGCCAAAATCTGTTCACAAGGGCGGGACACATTCTTTCCGCGCAAACTTGCAACAACGCAATACGTGCACGCATGATTGCAGCCGTTTTGTATCTGGACAAGCCCTTTGGACATTCCATCCAGACTCTCAAGCCTGAACTCTAAACCCTCTATCCCGTACGATGCGGCGTCCATCTTATCCTTGTTATGCACAACGCACATATCGCAAGGCATGGCGGCAAAGGCATCCGCGTCGCGGGTCGCGGCGCATCCAGTGACAAAGAATTTCGCGCCCGGATTTTCGCGGATTAAGCGCCGGACGGCTTGCTTTGATTGGCGTTCGGCTTCGGCCGTGACGGAACAGGTGTTAACGACAACGGCGCCGCGCACGCCCGCGGCGACAAGCATCTGCCGGATTTTTTCGGTCTCCAGAGTATTAAGGCGACAGCCAAGGGATAATGATTTAATTTCTGCTTTCATATTTACCGGTGTTCGGATTTTTCCAATGCACAAAGCCCCGAATCCCGGTTGCCGTATCCGAATACCGGATTATTTTTCTTGCATTTTCGAAACCTTCGGGGTATTATAGCGCCACTCAAATCAAATGCAACAGATTAAAGGATTTCGACATGGCCCGCACTACTAATTCAGATACTCTGCCATTCGTTTCAAGCCGCTATGAACTTGGCATGCTTGCGTCGCAACGCGTGCGCGACCTTGGCGGCGGCGCGGAACCGGTCGTGAAAACGCACGGGGATAAACCGCAAGTGACGGCGCTTCGCGAAATCGCGTCGGGAAAGCTTGATGTGGACCAGTTGCGCCATACTTTTGTACAGTCTTACAAAACCGTGCCGGCGGTTGATACTATCGAAGGCACGATTGAATCCAAATCCGAAGACCCGGCGCTTAAAGAACTTGATGCGGAGCTGGAACACGCGATTGTCGAAGAAGATTGCATGACCAAAGAAGAATTGGAAGACACCATCGCGGATTCCATAATGGACGCGAACGAAGAGTAACCCACCGCGGCAACTTTCGTTGCCGTCATTCCCGCGAAGGCGGGAATCCATTGTGTAACAAAGCCGCCGCCGCAAAGCGGCGACATATTCCAGGAGGCGTCGCATAGTGGTCTAGTGCGCTCGCTTGGAAAGCGAGTATACCGCAAGGTATCGGAAGTTCGAATCTTCTCGCCTCCGCCAGAAAAATCAAAAACGGTCCTTGCGGCCGTTTTTGATTTTTCTGGTTAAGCGGGAAGATGAGAACAAGGAAGTTCGACAATGAGTCAGCGAGCGACAAAGTCGCGAGTGCAGCAAACCGCAAGGTTTGCGGGAACGAATGCCGCACAGGCGCAAAGCGCCGAGCATATCTTCTCGCCTCCGCCACCAAATAAAAAAAACCGCCGAACGGCGGTTTTTTTATTTACGGAACTTTCTGCCTTTCTTTTCGGCATGCGGGCAATCTTCGCCCCTGTGTTCCTTTCTCCACGCTTTCAATTCCGCGCGTGTGATACAGCCGTCCCTGTTAAGGTCCGCGGCCATCAATCTTTGCACGCGTTCCGGGCATCTGATTTTTTCAACAATCAGGCATCCGTTGTCGTCAAAGTTGTGGCGCATCATGCCGCCGGCGCGATGCTGTTGTGCGACCGGGCAGAAAAAGCAAGCGGCGAATCCAAGCGCGAACGCAACGATAAGCCAGAACAGCCTTTTGGCCCATCCGCCCTTGCGCTGTGTGCATGGCACGGCGCATGTGCATGTGACGGCGACCGAAGCTTTCGGCGCAGCCTTTGCGGCGGCTTTCGGCGCAGCCTTTTTCACAGGTTTTTTAGTGGTTTTTTTTGTCATAATCCTTCCTTTTGGTTTCGACGGTTTTGATTCTAGGGAAAAAATACAAATTGCGCAAGCGCAATTTTGGGCACTGGGCACTCGGCACTAGCAGTTTGGGCATTTGCGGGAATTATCCCGACAATCAAAAACTACTGGTGCCCAGTGCCTAAAAAATCCGCCTTGCGGCGGATTCTTATTAATTCAACGCATCTTTAAGCGCTTTGCCGGCTTTGAATTTCGGCTGGATAGAAGCCGGAATCTTGATGGCGGCGCCGGTCTGCGGGTTGCGGCCGGTTGTGGCTTTGCGTTTCGCGGTCGCGAAAGTTCCGAATCCGACAAGGCGGACTTCGCCTTTCTTTTTCAAGACTTTGGTGACGGTGTTGATGAACGCGTCCAATGTCGCGCCAGCAACAGCTTTGGAAATTTCGACTTCGTTCGCGATTGCTTCAATCAGTTCTGCTTTGTTCATATGCTGCTCCTTTCTGTGTTGATTAGGTTTTCAACCATTTTTCCTTATGGCTTGCCCGAATCGTACGGAAATCCGCGAAATAAGTCAAGATGAAAGTTTAGACCTCAAAACAACCGCCGATTCGCGGACCGGCCGACTTCCCGGAGTATCCCTTTCGCACAGAACGAATTTTCGCGGCGCGCCTTGTTCGTCAACGACGCCCCGGATGCCCACGGTTTTGAAAAAGTTCGGCGAATACATCGCAATCGTCACGGCGATTGCCAGATAAAACAAGCCCTTTGCAAAGCCGATGGTAAACCGCCAGTCGTTGTATATGAATTTGTCTTTAATCAAATCCTGGTACAAGGCCCAGCCGAACGCGGCAATCAAGAACAAAAGCGCGGCGGAAAATAACATCAGTATCTGGGTGCGAAGCTGATGCAGCGTTTCGGAAATCGAGCCCCAGACCGAATCCGCGGCGGGACATACGTAAAGCACGCCGCCAAGGTCCGTCGTTTCGCGGAACCGGTGCGCGGCGGGCGCCATGCCCATCCATTCGCCGGGGCCGGTCTCGAACGACACAAGCACCATGATGGCGATAACCGCAAGCACAGAAAAAAGCAGGGCGGGTTTCATGGGGTGATTATATCATAAAAACTGACAGCCGACAACTAACAACTGACAGCTGTTTTTGTCCCACATCCCCAATCCGGTCGGGAATTCACTTCATAAAACTGTCGCGCCGAACGGCGCGACACAAATTGCAGTTGTTGGCTGTTAGTTTCTATTCATCCTCTTCCCCAACCAGATTTTCCAACTGTAACAGCTTGTTTTCAAGCGACCCGCGTTCCGTGGCGCCGTATCCGACGCCCGCGTCTTCATATGTCACGTCGGGCAGTATCTGTTCGCCGCCGCCTGCATCCGGCGCGGGCGCGCGGATGGCCGTCTGGACGGCCGGATTGACAAGGTTGTCGAATATATCCTGTGCCGATTTCTCACCGGTCATGTCGTCTTCAAGAAGCTTGCTGTCGCCCGGGACGAACCATTCGTGCATCTTTACCGCGGTAAGCTGCATTATGGGCCGCGACCGCGACGCCGCAACGGACGCGGGCAGCGGGCTGTCGGAATAATACCAAAGAAGGCCCCAATACACAAAGCCCATGATGACAATTCCGCGAATGATGCCGAAGACTATGCCGAACGTATGGTCGGTGACTTTCATCATGCTGTCCTGGACGCGTTCGCGCAGTTTGCCGTTGATAAAACTGAACACAAGCAATATGACAAAGAATACTATGAAATACGCGGCGATGATTGTTCCGACGCTTGCTTCGGGTTTGTTCAGTATGCCTTGAAAGATTTCGTTAAGATGAGGCGAGACATGGCGCGCGACAAGCGCGGCAAGAACCCACGCGCCCATGGTAAGTGTTTCGTACACTCCGCCGCGGACGAACGCCCATACGGTGGAGACAAACAGGACGCTGATATAAATATAATCAAGAAGTGTCAAATCAATCATGTGTATGGCCCTTTTTTGGTGGCGTGGTCGGCGTTGGTGCAAGCAGTAAACTGTCAGTTGCTCGCTATGGTGGACATCGTGCTTTAATCACTGACACTAAGCACCCCCGCTATCACTTTTTCCTTGCGAATATGATGACGCCAAGCGACGCGAATGCTATCGCCAAAAGCGTGATAAGAAAGACGGACATATCCCACGTGCCGTCCATAATTGCGCGCATGCTTTGCCGCTCTGTGCCCGGCATCGGCTCTTCAGGCAGCAAATCCGCGTCCTCAGACGCGGATTCGTTGGTTGCGACCTCGGCTTCGGCGGCAGCGGCGGCCGCCGCCGCGACCGCGGCGTTCAGCGCGCCTCGCATTTCATCGCGCGTTGCTTCGCCAAACCCTTGAAAGCATTGTTCGCCGATGGTGATTACCGGCACGCTGCCGGCAGAGTATCCGCATCTTCTGACAGTGGACCAGAACCGGTCGCGGTGTTCCCGTTCCGATACGTTGATGGTCACAACCTCCATATCCGGGAATTCGTCACGCAGATAATCGTTGACAAAGTCCTTTGCATGGTGGCAGAACGGACATGTCGGCATATAATACAACGTAAGTGTTACGGCATTCGCCGCGCCGACAAACAACATGCCCAAAAGGGCAGTGGCAAAAAGTTTCTTCATACTTTTCTCCTTTTCCGTGTCGGATAATAGCGGACGAATAAAAACCGCGCAAGAACAAAATGTCGTTGACAAATCACAATAATGTATTATATTTACAGCATGAAATTCAAACCTACTCTTCATTTTCTGTCCAACGGGATTCCGGTCATCCTTGACCACATGGATATCGCGACCGCGACCATGGTGCTTAAATTCAACACAGGTCCGCGCAACGAAGGCCCGGATAACACCGGAATTACGCATTTCGTGGAACACATGCTTTTGAAAGGCACTCCCTTGCGCCCCACGTTGAAGGCCGTATTCGATTTTGTAAAAAATCACGGCGGCACAATCGGCGCGCAAACAGAGCATACAAAAGTGTCCATAGACGGTCGCATAATTGCGAAAAACCTTCCCATCCTTGCGGACGTTATCGGCGACAATATAAAAAACGCACTGTTCGACGCCGATGCGATTGAAACCGAAAAGTCGGTGATTTTGGAAGAATACATGCGGTACCAGAATGACGATAACAACAACGGCTATTATTTCATCACCCGCAATATCTTCCCGAACAGCCACTTCCCGAACGACACTCTTGGCAATCCGGATACGATAAAATCCTTTACGCGCGAACAATTGCTTGATTGGAAAGACACGCGGCTTTCCGCGTCGAATGCGGCGATTGTGATTTCGGGAAAAATCATTGACAGGGCAAAGTTGCTGTCCGATTTGGAAAGATTGTTCGGATGGCTTCCGGCGCGGAAAATCCCGGCCATCCCAACGCCACAGTTCAAAGCATGCGCGGCGCACAGCGATTCTTTGGACAAGAACACCAAAATAACAATCTGCATCAAGGACAAGACTTCGAACGACCTTGAAAATCATTTTCAACAAATGTGCATTTCTCGGTTCAAGAGTGCGTTCTCGGCCCGCTTGTTTGACACCATCAGAAGTCAAAACGGCCTTACTTATGGCATCAATACGGGCTATACCGGCGGCGCGGGCGTCGGAGCGAACACGATAAAAACAAGCACGGCGCCAAAAAACGCCAAAAAAGTAATGGACTTGATTGCAGATGTCGCATACGACATGACGCACAAAAACCTGTATACCAAAGAAGAATTGACGCTGTTCAAAAATGGCGCCATGCTTGCCGATGCAAGCATGTTGGAATCGCCGGCGCAACGGATTGGCGTGCTGTTCGACCGGTGGTTTTCATACGGGATATTGTTCGATTGGGATGATTGTATGAGAATATCAAAACGCATAACGACCGGCGACGTGATTGAAAGCGCCAAAGATATATTCGACGCGCCGACATCGGTCATCACCCAGGGCGCGAAAGTAGGCCCGCGCGCATTGCGCCAAATCTGGTTGGAAAAGTTTAAGTCTTGATTTCCCGGCCCCCGGCATCGTGGGCGGAACAGGCTTCGTTGGCGATTTATCGCCTATGAAATCTTGGGTGGGGGATGGTGCCGGCCACAGGATTCGAACCTGCGACCCCTTCATTACGAATGAAGTGCTCTACCAGCTGAGCTAGGCCGGCACGGGCCGGATTTAATCACAGAAATTCAAGGAAATCAAGTTTATTTCCGAAACAGCAAACAGCAATCGCCGTACGAAAAGAAACGATATTTTTGTTCGACCGCGTGGGCGTATGCAACCTTTATTTCCGGCAAGCCCGCGAACGCGGACACAAGCATAAACAAAGTCGATTTCGGCAAATGAAAATTGGTAAGCAATACATCGACGACTTTGAATTCAAAACCCGGCGTGATGAAAATATCTGTTGTTCCACAGAACGCGCTTATGCGCGTCCCGCCCCGCAAGCGGGGCGGGATGGATTTCGTTGGCGATTTATCGCTTGCGAAATCTTGGGTGGGGACAGCCGCGCTTTCCAACAACCGCATTGATGTGGTTCCGACCGCGATAACCCGCGCGGCGCGGTTAATGATTTCCGATTGCTCCGGCGTAATCACGCCCCATTCGCTGTGCATTTTATGGTCCGTGGTGTCGTCCGATTTCACCGGCATCCATGTTCCCGCGCCAATGTGCAAAGTTATATTTACAATCTCCGCACCTGCGCCCCGGATGGCGGAAAGCAATTCCGGCGTAAAGTGCAATCCGGCGGTGGGCGCGGCCATGCTGCCCGCAGCGCTTGCGTATACGGTTTGATAGCGGTCGCGGTCCGCCGATTCTTCGCCGCGCTTCATATATGGGGGAAGGGGCATTTTGCCGACTTTGTCCAGCACCGAAAACAGGTCCGCGCACAAGAATTCGATTAACAGTCCGCTTTCGTCGTCAATGCCGCGCACGACGATTTTCGTGCCGTCCGTCATGGTCAATTCATCGCCGATTTTGAACGCGCCGAATTTTTTGCACAAACTCCACCACCCTTCGCCAATGCTGCGGGTGGCATCGCCGTCCGCCTTTGTATGCAACGTGATTTCATGCGTCTTGCCCGCGGCATCCGTCGCGTCAAAGCGCGCGGGTATGACTTTGGAATTATTGAACACAACCACATCGCCGGGTTGCAAAAACGATGCGAAATCGGCGATGCGCCGGTCGCGCAATTCGCCGCTTTGGACAACCAGCATCCGCGATGCGTCGCGGCGTTCCAACGGATGTTGCGCGACAAGTTCGGCGGGCAAATCAAAATCAAATTCGGATACAAGCATGGCTATTTACCAAACGAAAGTCCCTGGTCTTCGTAATTCTCGCGCCGGTTTTCCCAATCGGGTTCGACGCGGACAAAGATATGAAGCCGGGCGGGAACGCCCCACTGGTCTTGAATATCGTGGCGCGCGGCGGTGCCGATTTGTTTTAATTGCGCGCCGCCGCGTCCCACGATAATCTTTTTATGGCCCTGTGAAGCCACAACGATTTTTTGATATATATCAAGCACGCCGTCTTCCGCCTGTTCGACTTTTTCCGTTGCGACATGAATCCGATACGGCAATTCCTGATGAATATATTTATATATTTTTTCGCGCGTAAGTTCCGCCAAATATAATTCGTCCGGCACGTCAAGCGCGTCCGCCGCATCGAATAAATACGGTCCCTCCGGCATAACGGCGGCAAGCGATGAAAGCATCGGCGCGATTGAATCTTTTTTCAACGCGGAAATCATAAAGATTTCTTTGAACGGCGCAAGTTCCGCCAATTCCGCGGCAATGGGAAGCAGGGCGGGCTTTGCCACCGCGTCGGTTTTATTAATTACAGCAAACGCAGGGATTTGAGATTTGAGATTCGAAATTCGAGATTTGCCGATTAATTCATTAACCGTATTCGTTATTCCTTTTGTTGCGTCAACTAGAAGCAATATGGCATCCGCATCGGACAAAGCGTCCATGGCGGCGGAAACCATAGCACGGTCAAGACGCCGCGCGGGTTTGAAAATCCCCGGCGTATCGACGAAAATAAGTTGAACATCATCAACCATCTTCACGGCGCGGTTACGCGTGCGCGTGGTCTGGACTTTATGCGACACTATGGAAACCTTGCGCCCCATGATGGAGTTAAGCAGCGTAGACTTGCCCGCATTGGTCGGCCCGATGATTGCGACAAAACCGGAATGTGTTTTTTTCATGGACGGGATGATAGCATGAAGAAAAGCGGAAATCAATCACCTATTCATTCGGTATCCGAATACCGAAAAAAAGCCGCCCATCGGGCGGTTTTTTTATATCGAATCAGCATTCACCCATCTGCCGTTTTCAAGCAATCCCGGCGACATGTTTTCATTGCGGCGCAATGTGTCGATGGCGTTGCGTGCGGCCGATGCGTCAAGTCCGGCAATGCGAACTTTGAACATTCCGTCTTCGGGCACTATCGTCACATGACCGATATATCCGATGCGTTGGGCCAACGAGCGCGCGCTGTCTTCGGCAAAGAATGCGCCAACTTGTACCGCGAACGGTCCACCTGCGGCCGATGCGGGCGCGGCCATGGCGGCGGCCGGTGCGGCATCCGTTATGCCAAGCGTGGCGTTACGAACCTGGGTGGATTCTTCGGGCAGTATCTGAACCTGAACCCGGGTTTGTCCGGTCATGCGCAGCACGCGCGCCGCCGCGGGCGATACGTCCATGATGCGGGAATTTACAAACGGACCGCGGTTATTGACGCGAAGCACCGCCGACGCGCCGTTTTCAAGATTGGTCACGCGAACAATGGACGGAAGCGGTAAAACCTTGCTTGTCGCAAGCATCTGATTGGAATTGAACAATTCGCCGTTGGTCGTGCGGACTCCGTTCATTTCAAGCGGGATGATTCCGGCGATTCCGACTTCGTTATAATTCATGTCTTCGGCCGGATTGTATTGCACGTTTTCGACCCGGAACGGCGCGCCTATGTGAAAGTTCGGACCGGCGGCCAAAAGATACGGAGCAGGTTGCGAAGCAAACGAACCGCCAAGCGTTTCATGCGCAAGCTGTGGATTAAAATCGCCCATGTGCCCCCCGCCCATCTTCTGGCCGCACGCGGCAAGCGCAAGGGGTAATGCGACAATCGATATTATTTTTCTCATGGATTTCCTCCTGTTAATTTCCTTGTCTTGATTATATCATAAAACGGCACTTGGAAAAAAGCAAATTTTTTACTTCAACTTTTTGTTAACAAGCAGTGCAATCGGCATATAAAGCGCGGCGGCCAATGCTATGACCGCGCCCAAAGAAAACAATCCTGTTATCAATCCCGCGTCGCGGACGGCCCATAATCCCACGCCCATGGCAAAAGACAGGCCAAGAAACATCGCGCACTTTCTTAAAGTCTGGGCGGATACTTTGAACAACCCTTTGCGGCGGCATGCGATGATAAGAAGGGCGTCGCGCAAATATCCTCCGACGACGGTTCCGACGGGCACGGACAGAAATCCTATCCATGGGAACAGCGCGATAAAAAGCGCGCCCGACACGACAAGCGATATTATCGACATCTTCACCGGTGTCTTCATATCCTGTGCGGCATAGAGGGTTTTCTGATAAATCTGGCCAATCGACATGGCGGGCAATCCGATGCACAAAATCATTATCACCGCCGCGGTGGCAAGCGTCGCGTCGTGCGTCCATGCGCCGCGTTCGAACACGAACTGCATAATCGGCACGGCAAGCGCGAACAACCCGACCATGCTTGGGAAAATCCATATAAGGGTCCCGGACAATACGGCGTTCTGTTGGCGATGAACTTTTGCCAAATTTTTTACCTTTATGGCGTCCGACAAACTTGTCAAAAGCACGGTGCCGGCGGCAAGCCCGACCATGGCGAACGGAAGCTGTACCATGCGGTCGGCGTAATACAGATACGATATGGCGCCGGATTGAAGCGACGCAATCAACGCGCCCATGATGATATTGATTTGATAGAATCCGGTGCCGACAAACCCGATGCCGATGCGTTTGAACAGCGTCTTCATGCGTTGGTTGACGCGCGGTCGAATTATGCGCAATCCGAATTTTCGCGCGCGAAGCCGCCATAAAAGAATCGCAACTTGGGCAAGTCCCGCGATTAGCACGGCGGCGGACAGAATATAAAGCGCGCGCTCGTCCGCTATGCCGAAATGAACGGCCGCGACAAGACCGCCTATCATAAACGCATTAAGAAGGGCGGGCATCATCGCCGCGTATGCGAATTCCGAAAAAGCGTTAAGGATGGCGGACAAAAAACCAACGCCGCAGACAAGGAATATGTAAAAAAACAGAATCCGCGCGATGATTACGGTCAATTCCATTTTTCCCGGCACGGCGGAAAATCCCGGCAACCCCCCCATAAGTATCAAAGGCATGAATATAGTCGCGATAATGGTGACGCCAAGAAGGACAAGCATAAGCCACGAAAAAGTATTCGACGCGAAATAGCTTGCGATATTCGGGCGCGATTTGTATCCGGAAAACATCGGGACGAACGCGACGTTAAGCGCGCCTTCGCCAAGCCAGTCGCGGAATATGTTCGGCAATTTGAACGCCGCAAAGAATATGTCGGACAGAACGCCCGCGCCAAGCACCGCGGCGATAAAAAGGTCGCGGACAAATCCAAGAAGGCGCGATACGCCCGTCCATGCGCCGACTTTGAAAATATGCTTGTGCAATGACATTTGCGGGATTATACTGCACGGACAAAGGAAAAATCAAGATATGAAAAAAATACTTTTATGCCTTATGCCGTATGCCTTGTGCCTTGCGCTTGCCGCCTGCGGCGGGACGAAAATTCCGCCGGAAAGGTCGATTGAAGAATTTTATACCGAAGCGTACAGACAGCTTGAACGCCGGAATTTCAGAACGGCCGCCGAAGAATTCCAAAACGCGGAACGCGCCCACCCGGCAAGCCCGTGGGCGGCGGACGCGCTTATCATGGGGGCGTACGCATCGTATCTTGACCGCGATTTTGCGGGCGCGTTGATGATTACCGACCGGTTTATGCGGTTCCATCCGGGTCACCGCGACGTGCCGTATGTTCTTTATCTGCGCGGAATGTCATATTTTCGGCAAGTCTCGGACGTCCGCCGGGAACCGGGGATGTCCATCCTTGCGCTTAATACTTTTCAACAGCTGGTCGCAAGATTCCCGGATACCGAGTTTGCCGAAAACGCGCGCAATAAAATCATAATCCTGCAGAATTACATAGCGGGCAAGGTTATGTATTCCGCCCGCCGCGATATGGCAAGGCAAAATTGGCCAAGCGCGATAACGCAATTGCAATCGGTCATAACCGAAGCACAGGAAACCAAAATGACCGCCGAAGCAATGTTCCGATTGACGGAAGCATACACGGCCATCGGATTGCCCGAACAGGCGGACGGATTCGCCGAAATGCTTCGTTTGAACTTCCCGGACAATGAATGGACGAAGAAACTGTAGTGTCCGGTGGCTGGGAAATGCCACAAGCCACCAGCACCAAAGAACGCGCTTCGCGCGTTTTTTATTGCGATTCGGTAAAAATTCCCTCATACTTTGCGTCGATTGTCATTTAATACAACCGACTGGTATCAAACAACCTAAAAGGCATTATCATGGTAAAGAATATGTATGAAATGCTGCGGGACGCTTGTACCGAGAACAAAGACCGTATTTTCTTTGTCCGGGAAAACGAAACGTTCGCAGACTTGTTAACAAATGTAAAAAAACGCGCGGTGCTGTTGGCCCAAAAATGGGGGATAAAAAGAGGCGACACGGTCGCAATTCTATCCATCAACACGCCGGAATTCATCAAATCGTATTTCGCCATAACATCATTGGGCGCAAAGGCGTTGATGCTTGACACCGGGCTTTGCAGCGCGGAGCACGTAAGCATGATGAAGCACACGAATTGCAAGCTTGCATTGGCGCAAAAGAACTTCTTTTGCGAAGGCGCGGCGGAAATGTTCGACATTGAAACACCGGATACCACGAACCCCAAAGACTTCAAACCCGGCGACGTGAACAAGTGCGACATAGCGCAACTGTCGTTCACATCCGGCACGACAAGCAAGCCGAAAATCGTGGGCCTTACGCACGCCAATCTTATCGCGCTTGGCGAAGGGATGCAGATGTATAATTCCGTCCTTCGCCCGGGGGACATAGTTTACGGATTCCTTCCGCTGTATCACATATACGGCGTTGTGGTGAACATAATGGTGCCGGTGCGTTTGAAAATGGGTTTGCTTTTGCAAACGGTCCTTAACCCGCGCGAATTTTTGGAAGACTTCAAAAAATACCGCCCGCATGCGATTCCGGCCGTGCCGCGCGTCTGGGAAGGCTTTTATAAAAAAATCATCGAAGGCATAAAGGAAAAGAAAAAATACACCGCGTTTCGGATAATCCTTGGGCTGCGCGGCGTATTGCGCGCCGTCGGGCTTGGGTTCATTGTGAAAAAAGTGACACAGCCGATTCACGATATATTCGGCGGCAGAGTGTACGTTCTTTGCAGCGCCGGCGCAACGTTAAAGCCGAACATTCGCAAATTCTACGAAGCGCTTGGCTTTGTGGTCGGGGACTGTTACGGCCTTACCGAAACGACGGGGCCGGCGAACTTTAACTTTGACTTTATAATGGCGGACGGCACGCGGAATATCGCGGGACCGCTTCCGGGCAACGAAATCAAAATCCACAATCCGGACAAAGACGGCGTCGGCGAAATATGGGTGCGCGGCAATCTTGTTATGGACGGCTATGTGGATAACCCGGAAGCCAACGCGGCCGCGTTTGAAGACGGGTGGTTCAAAACGGGCGATTTGGGTAGAATTGATTCCAAAAAGCGCCTTGTCGTAAAGGGAAGGGCGAAACAGATTGTCGTGCTTGATTCCGGCAAGAATGTGTACCCGGACGAATTGGAAGACCTGTATCTGATGAACGCCGAAATACTTGCGGCGGCGGTTGTAGAGCGCCAGATTCGCGGCAAAACCGTGCCGTACGCGGTATTCCAAGTCGAACCCGGCACAACGGTCGCGCGCGTCGCACAGTTGTTGAAACTGTCGAACCTTAAAATCGCGCCGTATAAATGGGTGCACCATTTTGCGATTACCGAAGCCGAGCTTCCGCAAACATCCGCAAAGAAAATCAAACATTTTGAAATCAAGAATATGCTTGACGCCGGAGAGTTCCCGGACCGATCGGAATAAAAAACGCGCCGAAAGGCGCGTTTTTTAGTGTGAAGTGTGGAGTTGTGGCGTCGGCTTGCGCCGACAGTTATTTGATTAATATACTGTGAGCGAAGCGAACACATCAACTTCACACTGCACACTTCACACTCCAAAACGGCGCTATGCGCCGTTTTGATTATCCTTATAAAGCCTGCATGCGGTTGCCTCGCGCTGACCTTTGTATCTTCCGGCGTATTCTTTGGATTTTCCTTTGATGGGAAGGTAATAAAGCTGTCCAAGCCTCATGCCGGGCAAAAGGCGGACAAGATTGTTCGACAGGTTCACGATTTCAAGCGTCCAGTTTCCGCAAAAACCGTCGTCGCCAAACCCTGCGGTCACATGGATGGCAAGCCCCATGCGGGCGGTAGACGACCGGCCGCTTAATTGCGGAACAAGGTTGTATGTTTCGGTATATTCGACAGTGGTGCCAAGACAGAATTCACCGGGCCATAAAAGATAGCCATCTTCCGGGGTCATCACGACTTCGTACGTCGCGTTTTCATCTTTCGGAGGCAATTCGACATCTTTGTGATAAAACCGCAACGCGGGACCAAGGTGTATGTCATACGAATTAGACCCGCAGAATTTGGGGTCGAACGGTTCTATTATAATATTCGGCCGCAAATGTATCGGGTTTCTTGTGAACAGATATTTTGTTTTGCCCCAAAGCGACGGCTTTGTCTGTTTCAATATTTCGGGCCCGGACAGCATCATGTTTATTATCTTTCCAATTCTAACGTTTTCTCTCCGCCCCCGGTTTCTCTGCCGGGGATAATAGCGGTTTTCAAACAAGAAAGTCAAGAAGTTATCAGTTATTAGTTAATAATAACCAATAACTGGTCACAACTGTATAAACATATCCGGATGGCGGGAAAGGACTTCGTACGAGGCGTCGATTTTATCGCGGATTTCCGCAAAGATTTTCTTGTTCGCGGGCGACAGGTTCTCTATCGCCGGCAATTTCACGGTCATGGGATTGACATGCACGCCGTTGCGGATGATTTCGTAATGAAGATGCGGCCCGGTCGACACGCCGGTAGAGCCCACGAATCCGATAATCTGCCCCTGCCTTACATGCGTTCCGACATTCACGCCCGGCGCAAACCGCGACATATGGGCGTACAAAGTCTCGAACCCGTTGCCGTGCCGTATCCGCACAAAGTTCCCATAACTGGGACAGAATCGGCGGACAATGACGGTGCCGGCGCCCGCCGCAGGTATGGGGGTGCCGTGCGCCGCGCGGAAATCAACGCCGCGATGCGCGCGCGTAAAGCCCAATACGGGATGCCGGCGGTTGCCGAACGAACTTGTCACACGGGCGTTGTTGATGGGCGTGCGCTTTAACGTCTTTACCGCGCCGTCGCCGTTTTCGTCGTAATATCCGACTTTGCCGTCGGGCGAACGGAACCGGTACATCCGGACATGACCGCGGCGCGCATGGAACGATATTTTTACAACGGGTCCGTTTCGCACGCGTTCGCCTTCGATGAAGTGCTCTTCGTACATGACCGAAAACTGCTGACCCGCGCGAACGTCGCGCTCAAAGTCTATTTCAAACGCAAGGAGGTCGAACATATCCGCCAAAATGCCGGGCGGAATTCCGGCGCGCGTGCCCGCGACATAGAACGAATCCCCGTGGCGGATTTCGCCGCTTTTGCGGACTATGCGGATATCGCGCTCCATTTCCACCATTTGCGTGGTCCACGCGCCGTCCGTGTGCGTTATTTGGATTTGGCGGAAGGGGCTTGGCGCCAATATTATCTTGTGCACCGGGGCTTCTTCGGCGACGCGGACGAAAATAAGCTGGTCAGAGCCGGCGCGAATAGACCGTATCCTGTGATTGCTGCGAAGAAGGGCGGCGATTTGATGGATGTCCGAATTTGTTATGCCTTGGGCCGACAAAAGACGCGCAAGGGTGTCGCCCGCCTGGACAGATACTGTGGTTTCAAAATTGTCATACGTCGCAGAACGGCGCCCCGGGCCCGTCGCGACAAGCGTCGCCGCCACTATGGCAAGAAGAAACGCAAGCATGACCATAATATCGGTCGCGACGCGGACGGTGAACCATTTATTAAAATTTCTTTTTGATTTTCGCATGGACCGGGATTATAGTTTCTTCATGAACGAAAATCAAGCATTTCAAATTTTAAGAAAATACGGCTCTGCAAACGACGCCCGGATTATCGCGCGGCATATTTTCAAATCCCGGTTTGCCGTGCTGGTTGCCGCATGGCGGTTGCGCCGCGGCGTCCCTGTCGCAAAGATAATCGGCAAAAAATGGTTTTACGGCATGGAATTCATAACAGGCCGCCATACCCTTGACCCCCGTCCGGACAGTGAAACGCTTGTCGATGCTGTATTGAAAAACATAGGGGCGCAAACCCGGGCTCCTGCAATCCTTGACCTTGGCACCGGGACCGGATGCCTGATTTGCGCGATTGTCAAAAACACGCCGGGCGCAACCGGCATCGGCATAGACAAATCCGGGGCCGCATGCCGCGTGGCGCGACACAATGTGAAAAAACACGGACTGGAAAACAGAATCCAAATTTTGAAAAAAGATTTCAAATCTCAAATCTCAAATTTCAAATCTCAATTTGACATCATCATCTCCAACCCTCCATATATCGCCGTCGGTGACAGCCGCGTCGATACGGGGGCGTCGCACGACCCGAAAATGGCATTGTATTCCGGCGCGGACGGACTTGATTCCTATCGCGCGATTTCGGCATCCGCGAGACATCTGTTAAAACCCAAAGGGCGCGCATTCTTTGAAATAGGGGCGGGTCAGGGCGACGCCGTGCGTGAATTGTTTGCCGCATCCGGATGGACATTCGTCGCATCCCAAAACGACCTTTCCGGAACGGAAAGGGTGTTGGTGTTTGGTGGCTAGTGGTTGGTGCCGGTGGCTCGTGCTGGTGGCTCGTAATAAATAATTGTCCACTATAGTGGACAATTTTCATCTTATGCGTTAATTTATACATGCCCAATATACTGGACAGCGCTATCCGACCACGAGCCACCGGCACCAACCACCCCTTTTGAATTTTTTCCTTGCATTAAAGATTCATTATATTATATAATGATACTGATTTATAATAATTATAAATCATAATCAAAAGAGGTAATCATGCCAGAGCGCGCAGTAACCCGCCTGTTCCAGAATATTATCATATCGCTTGGATGGCTTTCAAACCGTATAAATACCGAATCGCATATCATGGGGCATTCAAGGCAATATCTGCGCGTATTGCTTCAACTGCATATAAGCGGCCGGTCGCTGCTTAAAAACACCGCGCGCCAAACCGACATATCGGCGTCCAACCTTTGCCCAATGTTAAAGATTATGGAACAAGACGGACTGGTATCCCGCAAAATAGACGAAGAAGACCGCCGCAACGTTTGGTATTCGCTTACCCCCGCCGGCAAAAAAATCGCCGAAAAAGGCATGCTTGAGATGCGCGTCCGCATTGCAAAGTTGTTTTCCGGCCTTAATCAAAAGGACGAAGCGCGCTTGACGGCCGCTCTTTCAACCCTTGATGAAATCCTTAACAGTATAAAAGAAAATTATAAAGAGTAATACCGATGAAAAAAATCTGTTCCCTGTTTCTGGTCCTGTTTCTTTGCGCGCAAAATGCCGATGCAATGAACCTTTCGCTTGCCGATGCGACCGCGCGCATCATCACGGAATCCCAAGACATAAACAAAGCCGTCGCCAATATAGAGCGCGCCCGCGCGGGACTTTCCGCCGTCGACGCCAACCGCAGGCTTAACGTATCGACAAGCGCGTCATATATGAACCTTATCAATGTAGAGCGCCCGGGACAAGCGATGGAGATTTCCATTCCCCCGATGCCGCCGCTTCTTTCGGCGCCGATTTTCGTACCGTTCCCACAGCATATCGGAATGGTCGGCGTGTCGGCGACCCAACCGATATACACTTTCGGGAAAATAGGGCACGCCGCCGACGCCGCGCGCACCGCCATACGCATGGCGGAATCCGGACACGCGCTTGCGTATGCCGAAGTCCGCGCCGCCGCCATACAAATTTATTGGACCGCGAAAATGACGGACGAAATGGTGCGGATTGCGGAAAAGAATCTTCGCGCGTCGACGGATGCGAAAAGACAGCTTGAACGCGCCGGCCGCGCGAACCGCGCGAATCTTGTACAGATTTCGGCGGACATCGCGGTCAAAGAAATCGCGCTGTCCGATGCGAAATTCAACCGCGATTCCGCGCACCGGCTGTTGAAGGTAATGGCGGGGATTAATTCGAATGAACGTCTTGTCCTTACCGACGAATTTCCGACGAATTTTACGGAACTGAACGCGCCGAATGTGCTGTCGTCAAATCACGAATGGGATATTTTGGAAAAACAGGCGCAGATGTATGAATCGCAAAGCCGGTCGCGGCGGGCGGGGCGCCTTCCGACGATTGCGGCGACGGCTTCGTACAATTGGACCATGATGCACGACCAGCATACGGTCTGGGACGGCGACAGAAACCAATCCGCCAATTGGGGCCTTGCAATCGCCATGCCGATATTCGAAGGCGGGCTTTCCCGCGCGAACGCGACAATGGACGCGATGGCGGCGGAATCCGCGCGTCAAGATTTGGACAAGTCGCGGCGGATGCGGTCAAACGAATACCGCGACGCGTTGTTAAGACATGAACACTTGCGCCAGAATCTTGCAAAACTTCGTAATGCGCACGACCTTGCCGAACGCGCGGCAAGCATATCGGCGGACAGATTCGCATCGGGCCAGACAAGCGCGGTGGAATTGGCGGAAGTTCAAGCGGGCCTTGCGCAAATGGACATGGCGCTTGTCAACGCAAAGTTCAACATAATTATGGCAGAGGCGTCTGTCGAAAGACTAAGCGGAAGATAAAATGAAGCACAACTTGAAATACGATTTGAAAAAAATAATTGCCATAGTTGCGGCGCTTGCCGTGCTTGGCATTGTTGCAAACCGCGCCGTGCAGATATCGCGCGAAAATGCGCGGAAAGTTTTCAACGTCGCCCGCGATGTGGAAACACGCGGCATTCCGGTCGAAACCATGCGCGCGGAAATCGCGCCGGGATTCCTGCGCGAACCGGTTGCGGCAAGGCGCGGGCGGATATACGTGTCCGGCGCACGCGTCCGGCGGTTCAGCGTGGGGCAAAGACTGTCCGGCGGCGGCACGATAACGTCCATTTCGCGCAATATCGACCTTGATACCGGATTATTCCTTATGCGGACGACCGCGCCGGACGGCAATCATTTCGCAGAAATCCCGCACACCGGCGTATTCGTGCCGCTGTATGCCATTCACGGAACGACGGTCATGATTGCGACGGGCGGCTTTGCGGACGCGCGGACCGTCGATATTATCGCACGCGACGCGGAACGCGCGGTCGTATCCGGAATCCGCGGCGGCGAAGAAATCATTATCACAAGAATCGCGCCCGGCGCAAAAATAAGGGTTCAATAAGATGCTAAACTTTTTCGTAAAAAGACCCGTCACCACGGTTATGTTTGTATTGTTTTGGATTGCGCTTGGCATCACGTCCTTTCCGCGCATGAATGTCGAATTGCGGCCGGCGATTGATTTGCCGCTTGTCACGGCGACGTTTATATTTCCCGGCGCATCGCCCGCGGAATTGGAATCACAGGTCGTAAAACGCGCCGAAGACGCGATGTCCGAAGTCGCGGGACTTAAAAAAATCACTTCAAACATATTTGAAAACGGCGCATTTGTCATGGCCGAATTCAATATCGGCGTCAACGTCAACGACAAGGCGTCGGAAATCAAGGGAAAACTTGACGCGCTTGCCAGCGATTTCCCAGACGATATGCGGAACCCAATCGTTGAAAAACTTAACCCGCTGCAAGAACCGGTGATGAATCTTGTGCTGTCGGGCGCCGACCCGCGCGACATAGACCGGTTTATCACGGACATTTTGTCCGGACAGATAACCGCAATCTCCGGCGTCGCGTCGGTGGACGTGTTCGGCGGCCGGACGCGGGCGGTGCGGATACAATTGGTTCCGGAACTTATGGCGGCGCACGGAGCGACCGTCCTTGACATAATCGGCGCATTGGGCGCCGCCAACCTTAACGTTCCCGGCGGCCGCATAGAAACCGCACGGGATGCAAGCACGGTCCGCTTTATCGGCGAATTCGCAAGCGTCCGGGATATAAAAAACCTTCGCGTGTCGACGCCCGAAGGCCGCAATTTCGCACTGTCCGAAATCGCGACCGTTGTCGATTACGCGCGCGACATCGAAACCGGCGCGCGGTTCAACGGCGAAGACATCGTCATGGTTTCCGTCGTAAAGGCAAGCGACGGCAATGCTATACGCATCGCCCGGGAAATGCGGCAAAATTTCGACAGGTTCGAACAAATCATGAACGATTATTTTGCCGACAGAAATGCGGCGCCGAACATGCGGATAGTATCGGATTCATCCATCGCCGTGTCCGACGAAACGAACAGCACGATATACAGCGTCCTTCTTGGAATCCTGCTTACCATCCTTACGCTGTTCGGATTTACAAAGAATTGGCGCGCGACGGTTGTTGCGGGCGTTGTGATTCCGGCGTCTTTGGTCGGCGGTTTTTTCTTTATGGATTCATCGGGCTTTACGATAAACGCGATGACGTTGCTTGCGATGGCGACAGCGCTTGGCACGCTTATCGTTAACGCCATCGTGCTTATTGAATCGTCGCTTGGGTTTATGGAAGCGGGCGAGCATCCGGACGAAGCCGCGATAAAAGGCACAAAGAAAGCCGTCGTCCCGGTCATTGCCGCCGCCGGCACGAACATAGTCGTGTTTTTGCCCCTTGCGTTCATGGGCGGCATCGCGGGTCAGTTTATGAGCCAGTTCGGAATGACCGTCGTGTATCTTACCGCGCTGTCGATTGTGTTTTCGTTCACGCTGACCCCCATGATGATTGCGAAGATTCTGCGTTGCGCCAAAACAAAGCCGAAAAATAAAAAGGCCGACATGGCATGGTTCAAACGCATATTCGATTACCAGATGGCGCATCCGTGGCGCGTCGTGGGCCTGTCTTTTGTCGCGCTTGTCCTTACCGTGATTCCGATGCGTTGGGTGGGAAGCGAATTCGCGCCGAACACGGACATGAATGAAATCACGATTGTCGCGCGGGGACCGGCGGGAACGTCTTTTGCGAAATCGGAACAGATTGCGGAAGATATAGAACAACGCCTTGCCGAATTCAGAGAAGTGGAATTCACATCGGTAAAAATCGGCGACCGCGGCACGCAAAACATCGACATCCAGGTCGGGCTTATCCCGCGCGCACAGCGCATATCGGACAGGCGTTTGGTCCAAAAAATGCTTCCCGTGCTTGCCGACATTCCGGGCGCCGAGATTCAAATTGCCGCCGGCGCGCAGATGCCGGGAATGATGGGCGACCTTGTCATGAACATATACGGGCCGCGCGACGAACTGCGCGACGCGTATGCGGATGAAATCATGCGCCGCCTTAACAGAATTCCGGAAATACAAAGCGCGGTATTGGCCGCACAATTGCCGGGCGACGAATTGAAATTCATCCCCGACCCCGAAAAGATGAAATACTGGGGCGTCCAGAATCAAACGGCGGCATTTGCATTGCGGTCGGCGTTGTTCGGGCATGATTCGTTCCGGTACCGGGAAGACGGCCACGAATTTCCGATAATAATTGAATTCGGGCCGGAATATAAAAGCCGCGCGATGTTCGATTCCGTATTCGTGCCGACGATGAAGGGGCTTGTGGCGCTGTCGGAATTGGGCACTGTTGAAACGGCGCCGGCGACAAGCGAAATCCGCCGCGTCGACCGCGCGCGCGTTACGGAGATCGGCATCATCCTTGGCAAATCCACTATCGGGCCGGTGCGAAGCCAGATTATAGCGGATTTGTCGGACATGGATTTTGCGGCCGGATACGGCATCCGGTTTGCGGGCATGGCGGAAATGCAGGACGAAACAAGCGGCGAAATGATGGCGGCGTTTCTGCTTGCGACGATTTTGACCTATATCTTGTTGGCGGCGATTATGAATTCGCTTGCTCATCCGCTTACCGTCGCGACAACGATTTTGTTCTCGTTTGCTGGGGTGTTTGTGTTCTTGTTCCTGACCGGGGCAAGCATGAACATAGCGGCGATGCTTGCAATCGTCATGCTTGTGGGGTTGTCGCTTAATAATAACATCATTGTGCTTGAACCCGCGATTATGCGCATTGCGGCGGGCGAGGGCGCGGAAAAAGCGCTGTGGACCGAATTCGTGGATAAAAGACGCATGCTGTACATGACGACCATTGCGGTTGTCGCGGGCATGGTGCCGCAATTATGGTCTGCGGACGGCATGAAGATTTCGATGGGCGCCGTTATCGTCGGCGGTATGCTTGCGTCGCTTTTCTGGACATTTGCGATGACGCCGGCGGTGTTTATGTTAATGGAGCGCGTCCGCCCAAAGAAATCGGACGAAGCCTGCAAGCTTCCGCGCGAAAAGGTTTCGGTATAGTGGGTTAGTGGTTAGTGTTAGCGGTTGCTAGTATAAGCATGCTAACAATATCCCCACCCGCCGAACCTTACTAACACTAACCACTAATTACTTGCAATCCGCGCAAAATCGGCTATAAACACAACACGGCGGGAGAATAGCAAAAAAGGTTTATTCCATGACAAACAAAACTTCTGAAGTTTGCCTTGTCGTCGCTGTGCAAAACACCCCCCGCATAAGTTTCAACGTGCTTTCCCCGGGACTTCTTTGGCAATCGTCGCTGTGCAAGACATGGCTTGGGCAATATATTCAAAACAATCCGGTAATTGTTGATACAAGCGACGGAGACGACGAAGCATATTTCCCGCTGAAAGTACACATGGGAAAAAAGGTCCTTAACCCAAAGGGTCCATACAGAACCGCGGAGGAATTCAAAACTCTTGCGGACGCCGTGGAATATTACACGAATTATGCCAAAATATTCATTATTGGCGACGGCTCGACCTATACCGACGCGCTTAAATTCACGATACTTGCGGACGGGAAGCGGAAACCCCTGGTAGACACTTTGTGCGAAGTTGAATTTTTTGGAATCGACGAAGCGCCGGGCAAACATGTTCCGCGTACCGCCGAATTTAACGACATAATAAAAATCGACAGATATGCGCTTATGTCGACCTTTAATAGCCAAGGAGACAAAGAGCCAAAACCCGAACAATATTTGCGGACGGGATATACTCACCAAGATTCCATTCCAAACAATCACAAGTTCAAGAAGGGCGACACACCCTTTGGCAATATATTCTTTACGATGCTGAAACGGTCAAAGTAATAGTGGTGGTTGGTACTGGTGGCTTGTGCTGGCGACTGGTGGTTCGCAGTATGAATTTGCGGAAAGAATTTTGCAACAAGCCAAATCCCACGAACCGCCGGCACAAGCCGCCAATCGCCAACCACCAGAAATCCGCGTAACTTCTGTGCCCCGTATATGCCTTTTTCTGACTGGTGGAAATACCTTCATATACAAATAGAACCATAGCGGTTGCCGCCCGCCGACATACAATGCTTGCCCCTGCGCCGTCACGAACCCACTTGCACTCCTTGGTAAATTATTATACAATACAGGCGAACCTGAAGGGATTTGGGTTCGGGGCTGTGATAAGCCTTATCTACTCGGTGCAGTAATGTATCGTTTATCCCGCAAGTGATATAATGGCGCGGACTGCACCGTTATATCCCCGACTGTGGTCGGGGAGCCGCCTGTCATAAAATAGGGCCTGCCCAAAAACAGCGGAGTCATGTAGTAGATATGATTTATCAACTCCCCGACCACCATCCTTGGTGGTTTTTCTTTGTCGCAAAGGGGGAAATTATGTCGGTGCAAACGGTGGCGCGCCTGTGCGCGCCCCTTCTGGGATTGATACTTGTGGGGCAAATGATATTTGCCTCTGCAAGCGAAGCGCGGACGCTGTATATTGGCGGACAATCGATTGCATTAACACCGGATAAACGTTCGACGCCCGCGCTTGCGGTACAATTGCCCGAAGGTATATGGTACGGATTTTTAACGCCCGGAACCGCGCCCGGGCGGCTTACCGTGCGCATGCCGGATAATCAGATTTTAAGTCTAAGGACAGCACCCGATTATACTTTCAGCACAATTCAGGCGGATTTTCCGCGAAT
>WRCO01000006.1 GCA_009783855.1 Alphaproteobacteria bacterium | reverse complement strand
GTTTTGACTGTCTACTATGGCAGACAACCATAAAAACGGCAGAAAATCAAGTTGTCTAATATATTAGACAGTTTTTATAAACAATTATTTTATGCATTGGTCTATTATCTTAACAGTTCCCGGGTAATTCTTACTTGATGGGGATTTTTTTATCGGTCGCGGTTTTCGCGACGATTTCGGCAAACCTTGGGACGCCGTTTTTTATATCGTCCCACATCGACGCAGGCCGCACCCACGTCGCCATGTCGCCGTAAAGTTTTTGATACACCACCATGTCTTCTTCGGTTTCGGAATGTTTTGCAATCGCGATAACTTTGTATTCGTTGCCTTTGAAGTGCTTGTACGTCGCGCCGATTTTTATCATATCAAATATTCCTTAACAATTTATCAATCCGTTCGGATTTTTCCAAAGTATCGTCGTAAACGAATCGGATGTTCGGGACGTATTTCTGGTCTATTCGGGCCGCAAGTTCGTGACGGATGCGCGGCGTCACAGTGTCAAGGCGCTTTTGAATATTGTCGTCTTTGCCGCCGCGCGCGTAATAGAATAATTTTATAAACTGCATCCCGCTGTCGGCATCGACAATCGACACGCGCGACAACAACGCGTCATCCGCGAAATCCGTTTGAAGGATTTCCGCAACTTGGCGCCGCACGGATACGGCAATTCTGTCGCCGCGATTAGAATTTTTTTGCGTTTTCATTTTTTCTTTGTTTTCTTTTCCAGCGCCGCTGCGGTTTTTTTGATACATGCAAGATTATTAAGAAGTCTTATGCACGCCTTTTGGCTTAATCCCGTTTCCGACTTCACGCCGCGCATTACGATGTTATAAGCAGCTTTGGCGTCTTTCGATATGTGCGCAACGTCTTTGAATATAGGCAAGCCCGCGGATTCGGGGAACATTATATCCATTTCTTCCTGCGTAAAGAGCAACGTCACCTCTTTTGTCGGAACGTTCCGCGCCATGGGCGCGTCTTTGTTTGGTGCCAGCAATTCGTTTACTTCCGACAGTGTCATGGATTTCGGTTTTGTCGGCAAAGGTTGCGGTTCGGGCTTTGCCTCTTCCTTTGCGGGCGGCAATAAATCCGACGCGCGTTGAACCGTCGCCTGTGGCATCCCGAAATTATCAAGTTCGTGTATATCATACCCGCTGTCCGACAAATGGCGCAAAATCGGATACGGCACGTTGTTCATGTCGGCCTTTGCGCTTAACAAATATAAATCGATTTGCCAATTTTTGGCGCACCTTATAAGGTTGTCCGCCGAATCCGCCGAAAGAGTATGCGCATTTGACACAATAACGCGGCGATACACGGAAAGCGCCGCCCCCAATTCCGAAGCCTTGAAGTTTGACATGACCATCGTGACCGCGTTTTCCAGCGACGGCAGCAATGCAGCGCCCTGGTGTCCCGGAATTATTATTACCGCATCCTTTGGGTCTTCTTCGTACAATTCCCGGGTTTTTTGATTGCGCACAAAACTGTTGCCCGCGAAGATTTTGATTTCTGACATTTCATCTCACTTTTTTTGTTTGTTCAATTTGCGCCGCGTTTGGAATACGCGGCCTTTGCAATTCCCATCCCATGGTTTCAAGATGGCTTACAATCGGGTACGGCGCGCCTTTTCTGTCGGTTTCCGCGCTTACCAGATATAAATCAATATAGCGCGCCCTGCAATATTTGGCAAGGTTTTCAACCGACGGCACCGGGAATTTATGGGTGTCCTGCATTATGATGCTCATCGCGAAATACACGTCTTTGTTTTGTTTAAGCGCCTCAAGCGAAAAATCCGGAACATTCGCAAGCGGCGGCGCGTTTTCGTCTTGTTCGGTTTTCGGCCTGCTGCCGCGGGGGACGATTATTTTAACATCGCCGGGCATATACCGGGCAGAAGTGTACAGCGCCTGAACCTGGCCTTTGCGCGCTTGCTTGTCGTTGCTTACAAAAATTGTAAACTTTGGCACATCGAATTTTGGCATTGTGTAATCCTTGCCTGTACCTCTCTCGTCCTGCCATTGTAATATGGAAAATATCATTTGCAAGTAGTTAGTGGTAGTGGTAGTGTTAGTGTCGAATCACTTACACCAACACCTGTGCCAACCACCATGAAATTACAATATTATCTTCTTAACAAAGCCGATTCCAAGGGCGCCCTTTGGGCGATATTCCTTCTTACCGTTTGCGAATCGATATTTCTGTTCGTTCCGCCCGAAGTATTTATGACGCCGACAGTCGTCGCGAACAAGAAAAAAGCCGTGCCGGTCGTGCTTGTGACCGCGCTTGGCTCTCTCATAGGCGGCATAATCGCGTATTTTATCGGATTCTGGATTTTCGAAACTATGGGCCGGTGGCTTATCGGGACTTTTTCAAGCTGGGAACAGTTCGAAATTGCACAGGCATTGTTCGCGCGGCACGGTCTGTTTATCATATTCCTTGCGGCATTTACGCCCGTGCCGTATAAATTATTGACGCTTTGCGCCGGGTTTTTGGGCTTTAACCCTGTTTTATACCTTGGCGTGTCGGCGATATTCCGGACTTTGCGTTTTGCAATACTTGGCTTTTTGCTTTGGCGGTTCCAAGAGCATGCGAACGCGATTGTAAAGAAATTCTTTTGGCCGCTGACGCTTCTTGCCATTGTCGTCGCCGGCCTTGGCATAATCATGATGGGATGGATGTAGAAATCATTATCTCCAATTCGCCGGAATGTTGGCCCAGTCGGAAAGCCTGGTTGCACCGGCGTAAGCGCCGCCTATTTGAGCGACCGTCGCATTCGGCCATTTTTCATACAGGAATTGTCCGTCGGATGTCGCCGACGGCCCGGAAAGGTTGATTGCGTTTGCGAATGTGTTGACGAATGCGTTGCCGGCCAGCGAACCGGATATTCCATCAAACAAACCTTGGCCGATACTGGTCAGATTTGGATTTTCATTGAACGTACTCCAGAACATACCGGCTGCCGGCGGGCCAACTATTCCGGAAAACAAGCCGCCTGGAATTTCAGCCTGTCGGGTGCCATGGAACGCAAAGGCAAATAAATTGCTGGCTGGCGGCCCCTGTATGCCGGAAAACAGATTTGGCGGAATCCTGGTAAGGCCCCTGGAACCTTCGAACAAAGCGCTAAACATATTTGGCACCGGCGCGCCCTGAACGCTTGCGAACATATTATCGGGTATGGTGAACGGAAGGCTCAAATAGGCAAACGAAAGATCAAAACGCGGAGTAAGGGCGGGACCAGCGCCCAGCACAGGGAATATAGTCCCCAAGTCGCCATAAAGTGCGGTTATCCTGGTCGGGAGAAGGCCATGATTAAAACCTATCGCTGAATTCCTGTTTTCTCCCCATGACCCAAGTGCAGCGCTATACCCCGTTGCCCGACCCGTTATTATCAGTGTATACGGCCCGCCGCCAGCGTATGCCACGGGCGAAGTATATCGTATCGACCCGGGTTGGGTCCGTTCTATAACCGTTATGGGCGCGCCGTTGCCCCAGTCAATTGTAAATGTTCCGGATGCGCCGATTGTGAAACTGAATAAAGAATTCGCTGGCATGTTGTTCAATGTCACACGAAATTCACCCATCCCTGATTCACCGCATTCACCCGCGGGCTTGCCGATGGGTTCCGTAACGGAATAAATTGTGCCGGCGTGGTTTATTCTGAAACTGCCCGACACCAACACTGTCGACAAATCGCCCCAATATATGACGCTGTCGGCCCTTATGGCCAAGCTTGGCGATGTGTTTCTGGTCGGACGAAGTTTGGCGGAATGGCCGGCACCGGACCGCAGTGTTCGATAAGCGACACAACTTGTCGAACCGGTTGCAAGGTTTCCCGTCTGGCCGGTCGGACATGGGGTGCAAACCAAACTTCCGCCTGTTGCCGCAAACGTTCCGGGCGGACATGGCATACAGGTCGCACCGACCGGATAACATCCCGGTTCGCATGTGGATGCGGCGCGGGCCGGTTGTGATGACGCCAAAAATAAAAACGAAACGGCAATAAGGGTTACAGCGCGGCGGACACGCCCGGGCGGGGTAATTAAGCCCCTGCATCCGGGTCGAAAATATTCGATCCCCGCAATTGTAATAATTTTTGCAAGCTGTTTCATAACCGTCTGCATTTTATCAAAATCGCCGCCATACGAACAAGAAAAAACATTCCCTTCTTGCGTCGGTTCGATTTTTTTTCTATTATCAGTGCATGGAACACCTTCTTGACACTGTCGCCGCGGCGCCCGCAAAACGCAACGTGATTTCTTTCGCGAATGTCGCCGCACGGTACGAAGGCGGGCCGGAAATCCTGTCCGATGTTTCGTTCAATATAAATTCTCATTCGTTCTATTTTCTTACCGGCGCGTCGGGCGCGGGCAAGACCACCCTGCTTCGCCTCATATACCATCTTCATACTCAATCGCGGGGTCAGATAAAGCTTTTCGGAAAATCGACGGCGGAATTATCCCGCGATGATATCGCGGACCTTCGCCGGAAAATGGCGATTGTTTTCCAAGAATATTCGCTTATATCCCATTTGTCGGTTTTTGATAATATCGCCCTTCCCCTTCGCGTGCGCGGCCGGGATGAAAAATATATACAAAAGCTTGTCGCGCGCGCGTTGCAATGGGTCGGGCTTTCCCGTTATGCGACGGTGCTTCCGTTGAATTTATCGGGCGGCCAGCAACAGCGCGTCGCGGTCGCGCGCGCAATTATTACGCAACCGGAAATCCTTCTTGCCGACGAACCGACCGGAAACCTTGACGACGATTCCGCGTCGAAACTTATGGAAATGTTTGTCCAGATGAACCGGAATTTCGGGACGACCATCATCCTTGCCACGCACAGCCAGAACTTGTTGGACACATATAAATTCCCGCGCATTCTGGTCGAAAATCACAAAGTGGTTTTCAAAGGCGACCTTGTCGCGCAAAGCGCGCCGCATCGGATTCTTGACAAGACGCGCCAAAGCGACGGCGCCATATCCCAAAATTATTTTGCAGAATTATCCAAACAGTTCGAGGAGTTCGCGAAAAAATGAAGACCCCGCTTGTATTTTCATTCGTCCGGGAACAGAAGACTTTTCTGACACTGCTTATGTCGCTTTTGACGTTTTTATCCGTTTTATCGCTTGGGCTTGTCATATCTTTGTCGTCCGCGATAATCCGGTGGAACGCCGAATGGTCGCTTATGGCAACGGTTCAGATTTTGCCCGGCGGCGACGCCGCCGCCGCGCGCCGCGTGGTCGACGCCGCCCGCGCGGATATCCAAGGTGTGCGCGAAATTTCCGAAGCGGACGCGACGCGCATGCTTCGCCCGTGGCTGTCCGGCGACGGTGGCGCGCTTTCCGAATATATTCCGAAAATGATGGAAATAAGATTCAGGCGCCGCGCGGCCATCGGCGCCATGGCGGAACAGATAAGACCCATCCAGGGCGCGCGTTTCGCGCGGCACAACGACGCCATGCGACAGACGGCGGGCGTCGGATGGCGGGTGATATTGTTGTCGGCGCTTGTGCTTGCGCTTGTGCTTGGCGCGGTTGTCGCGTGCATATCGTACATTACGCGCAACATCACGCTTATACACCGGCGCGAACTTGAAATCCTTAACCAAATCGGCGCCAAGGACAGCTTTGTCGCGCGCCAGCTTATGATTGCCATCGCGCGCATCTGCGGCGTTGCCGCTGCAATCGGATTCGCCGCCGCCGTTCCGGCATTGCTTGTCATATCCGGCATTGCAAGTTCGATCCGGGTCGGAATGTTTTCGCAAATGGCGATGCCGCCCGCCGGCTGGATATTAACCGCCATGCTTGCCGGCGCAATAGTCGTACTTTCCATCTGGACCGCCAAACGGACAGTGATGGAGATATTGAAAACGAGTTGACATTGTTTTTCTTTACGCGACCGTTTTTTTGGCTTTTGATTCTGTTCATCGCGACCGGCGTGTATTTCAAGTCGTCCGCGCCGACGACATGCCCGTGGCTTTCCGAAAACGAACGGATATTTGTTTTGACCGGCGATGTGCGGCGCATTCCGTTCGCCAAAACGCTTTTGGAGAGGCACCCAAGACGGCATCTGTATATAATCGGCGTGGGCGGAGATTTTACCGCGATGATACCCACCGACAAAAGACCAATGATTACGACCGAATCGGAATCGCGGACCACGTACGAGAACGCGCTTGCCATTCGCGAAATCGCGACGGCGCAAAACCTTAACCGATTTGCAATCGTCACCACCGAAGACCATATGCCGCGCGCGATGCTTCTTGTCCGGCGGCGAATGCCGGACGCAAATATAATCCCGTGTCCCGTGCCGCTTCACGGCATGCCGGCGCCGCAAAGGCTTGAACGATGGGCCATCGAATACCTGAAATACATCGGTACAGTGCTTGGCGTGGAAAGCAGAAAATAGAGCATGGATGAATGTTAAGACCGGCAAACAATTTTATCAAAACATCTATGCTTTTTGCCCTATTATCTGTGCTCTTGCTTGCGCCAATGGCGCAAGCATCCGTGCCCCCGTTAAAGGCAACGGTCCGCCATATCATTGACGGCGATACTTTTTCCGCACGCGTAAAATTGCAAAACGATATCGATATTTCCGTCCGCGTTCGGTTTCTTGGCATAGACGCGCCGGAATTAAAAGGCGAATGCGACGAAGAAACCGTTGCCGCCGCTTTGTCCCGCGACCGTCTTGCGGAACTTATTCCGCCCGAATCGACCGTGACGCTTATCCAAATAAAAGACGACAAATGGCTTGGCCGGATAAATGCGAACGTAATCGACCAGGACGGCCGCGACATTGGCAAGATTATGATTTCTGAAGGGCATGCGGTTCCGTACGGCGGCGGCCGCCGCAACAGTTGGTGTGAATAGAAATATCTTCAATTATGCATTGACAATACCCTCTGCGTTAGACTATCATCACGGATGAACTCACAGGGATGTGTGTTCGGGGCCTTCAAAAAGCTCTCACATAAATTGCACAAGCACTTGTGCTGACATCCGCAAGCATAATAAATCGCGCGGATACGCGTTTTTTTATTATGCAGTCCCCGTTTGGTCGGGGAGCCGCCGGTTATAAAACAGGGGTAACCCAAAAACCAGCGGGGTCATATTTATGTGTGATTTTTTGAACTCCCCGACACCTGCACATCCAGGTGTCTTTTTTAATCCACAACAAAGGAAACCCTTATGACAATAACAAAGAAAAAATTGTTAACATGCACAGCCGTGATTGGCGTGATGACCGGCGCGGCGAATGCAAGCTGGACAGGAATCGCGACAAGCTCGGAGGAATTGACCATGACGTATAACGAAATCTATGAAAGCGACGAACTGCGCACGCTTTTGTTGAACGACGATTTCGCCGGACGTGAACAAATAGCGGATATGTTGGACGGTACACCGTTTGAAGCAATGGCTGATGAAATAGCGAACGGAATCCAAGCATCGGCGAACGACACGCTGTTCCGCGCCGCAATTTATACGAACAATCAGGTGGCGTCTCTGTCTGAAGAAGTTGGGCTTTATGCCGCCGTTTTTAACAACCGTTTGGATAACTTGAGCGACAGGATTGAAAAACAAAGCAAAGAGCTTTCCGGCGGCATCGCCGCGGCGACGGCCTTGACCGGGCTGAACAATCATCTTGACGCCGGCAAAAACTTTTCCATTGGCATAGGAACCGGCTATTACAATTCACAGGCGGCGATGGCGCTTGGCGGAGTCATAAGAACCGGCAGCAACCACGCGTTTAACGCGGGCGCGTCTTTCGGAACGCAAAGCGCCTTTACTGCCAAGGCGGGCTGGAATATGCAGTTTTAAGCGAGCGCATATCTCCTTATAAAAAAACACCCCAAGGGGTGTTTTTTTCAAGCGCTGTGTTTTCCAATCACGTTTGCGATTTCTTCGGCCGTGGCGTCATGCGGCAAAATCTGTTCGAACCAGATATTCGCAGTGCCGGGCGACACCCGTCCGCGCTTCGGCCAATATAATCCGGTGTCGCATCCGACCGGCAAAATGGGAATTTCCAATGTCCGCGCGATATGCAGGATTCCGCCGCGGATTCTGACCGGCGTGCCGGGACGCGCCCGCGTGCCTTCGGGAAAAATCACAAGCGTGCCTCCAGACGCGATTCGACGCCGGACGCGCTCTGCAAGCGCGGCCATATTCGTCGCGCCGGCCTTGCGATTGACCGGAACCATGCCAAGCCGCCAAAAAGCCCACCCGTAAATGGGAAGCCACATCAATTCGCGCTTTATCACAAAAAACGAATCCGGAACGAATATCAAAAGAACGCCGGTCTCCAAAACGGACATATGTTTTGACGCGACAACCGGTCGTTTTGATTTGATTGCGACAAAGGCATAGCGCGCGTTATGGATTTCGATTTTAATTCCGCCGACTGCGCGCGCGATAAAAAGAACTCCGCCGACTACGACCCGCGCAACCTGGCGCAAAAGTCTTGTCGACAAAAGCCCGACAAGCACCAGCGGCGAAATTAAAATCATCCAAAGGAAGAATAAAAGATTTACAAGTATTGTTCTGAACATCGTCTTACGCCTTACGTCTTACGCTTCACGGAAGCCTTGGCGACCATGTCGCGGCTGTGCCGGAAATGCCGTCGGGAAGTTTTATTTCATAATCGTTCTGGCCGGATATGTCGACGCTTCGTATTCTGCTTATCCGGACGGTGTCGTCGTTTTCACCGCGCTCTGTCTGGTGATACACCACGCGGCGCGACCCGGGCGCCCACGACGGTGCCTCCATAAACCATCCGCTTGCAAGGATTCTTTCATTACGTCCGCGCGGGTCCATTATTCCGATAAAGAACGTTCCGCGGTCGATTCTTGTAAACGCGATGAAATTTCCGTCCGGCGACCATGCCGGCGTGGCATAGCGGCCGCTTCCGAACGATATGCGGGTTTCAACCATGGTTTCAAGGTCAAGTATGTGAATCTGTTGCGCGCCCGACCGCGTGGAATTGAACGCCATCTTTCGGCCGCACGGCGAATAGCTTGGCGAAGTGTTTATAGTATTGCCGGACGTAAGCTGGCGCAGCGTCCGCGTTTCCAAATCATATTCGTAAATATTCGTCGCACCGCCGCGGCTTGCCATGGACAACGCGACGCGTTTGCCGTCCGGCGAAAAGCGCGGGGCAAAAGTCATTCCGCCGAATTGGCCAAGCCGCCGCTGTTCTCCGGTATTCATGTCCAGCGACCATACCGTCGGGTCGTCGTTTCGGAACGAAAGGAATATGACCGTCTGCATATTGGGTGAAAAATGCGGCGACATAACGAAAGTATTCGCATCCGATATGAATCGGAATCCGTGGCCGTCTTGGTCCATGACCGCCATGCGTTTTACGCGCGCGTCCATGGTGCCGGTTTCGGCGATGAAAATAATCTGAGTATCGAAATATCCGATTTCGCCGGTAAGCCGTTCGTATATCGCGTCCGACATAATGTGCCCAAGGCGGCGGTGCGATGCGCGCGACGACACAAGAATCTGCGCCTCTATCTGTTCGCGGCCGTTTATGTCCCACATATAGAATTGAAGCCGGTACCTGTCGCCGTCGCGTGTAAGGCGCGCTTGCACCAATACTTGCGCACGGATTGCCATCCAGTCGTCGAACCGCGGCATTTCGTCCATGCGCACGCGCTGTGGATGCGCGTCAAGATTTATTATGCGGAACAACCCGGTCGAACGAAGGTTGTTTTCAACCACTTCGCGAATTTCGCGGGCGATGGCATCGTCGCCGCGCGAAAATTCAAAACGCTGTATGGCAATCGGTATCGGTTCAATATTGCCGGCGACAATATCGACACGAAGTTCGGCATGCGCGGGACCAAGGCATAGGGCACAAGGCACAAGGCATAGGGCGAACAAAAATTTCCTGAACATGAACTTTCCTTTTTTAACACGGGAATATTATACGCTGAAAACCAAAATTGCAAGTTTTGCGCCTCACTTTTTATGCCATATGCCTTATGCCCTATGCCCTTACAAACGCCCACACGGCCGCCATTACACCCGTCCGCACAAATGTATTGACAACTGTAAATACAATGTTATAGTCATGCGTAAATACTGTCGTGTAGTCATTGGTATATAATAGAAGGCGGAAAGCATTTGATAGAAAGACCTTGTGCCCTCTGCTGTCTACTTTCGACTGCAAGCAAAGCGAGCAAACCATGCCAAATGTAATGCAACAATTGTTCGTGATGAACATTGAAACTCTGCTTAAAGAATATGCGGTGTTTCGGGCCTTTAATAAATCGGACTGTGTAATTAATATGCGGATTCCGAAACCGATTCTGGACAATATAAAAAAACTTGCCGCCGAGCAGCATGTGCCATACCAGTCATTGATATCTTCGGTGCTTTATTCGCTTGCCAATATAGAAGACCCAAAACCCGCGAAATAAAACCCCGCGCGACGCGCGGGTTTCTCATATAACACTTATCGTCTTACCTGGCCATAAAGCCTTTCAAGCTCGTTCAACCGTCCGATAAATTCTTGTCTGCGTCCTCTGTCGCCGCTGTTGCATATTTCTCTGGCGGCGGTGTATTCATGGGCACCCGGTCTGTTAGAGCCCGTAATCCTGCTTTCAAAATTGTTAAGCCGTCTTTGACATTCGTTGGTGTGCGCCCTGGTCGCCTGTTCCGACATGCCATCACAATGGCGCAACGCGGTTCGATAGCTTTGCTCGGTCGCGCTGTCATTAATGGCAAGGACATGCATTCTGCACCTGTCCCACAGCAAGTCGTTCAACGCCCTTCTTGCATCCCCTTGTCGGATGTTAAGGCGACTTCTTACCGCCGATGTCAAGCGTGCGCCGAGACCGAATTCTTGAATTTCGAATATACAGTTTTCTTCCGCCACTCTCATATGATGGTCTGAAAAATTATTTTCCCTGGCCGCCGCTATTGCTTGATTGCAAAGGTGCATGAGACCAGCGGTGACCACTTCCGCCAAAGCGCTTCCTGTAACACCGGCCGCCTCGCAACGATTCTGCAAGCTGTCGACGCTTCTTCTGTCTGTTTGTTCTGTCATTTGACGCCTGCAATGCTCAAACACCGTGGTGCTTATAAAGTTGTTGGTATCTCTGGTCCCGCCGCATGCGCCTATCACTGCATTCCTGTTCGCCTCCAAAAGCGGGGCCATTTCAAGCACTGCGCGCATACGCTCGCATTCAAGGGATACGGCGACATTACCCTGTCTTTTTTCGCATGTCGGCGGCATGCCTATTCCGCCACTTTCACATTCAATTGTTGTTGTCCCGTCTGTTATCCAGCAATACAAACCGGTATCCTTGCAATTAATCGGGCTGTTTGTAAATCCGTGTTCCGTTACCAACAGTTGGCACAGGCGAACCTTTGCCGGCGGCGGCGGGTTTTCCGGGTCCTCCGCGCAATCCGGATGACCGCGCAAAATTATCACGTCACCCTTGTTTTCTTGTACAATTTCTACAAGCACGTTAAGAAATCTTTCCGTCACCACACGATTGTCTTCTCTTGACCTTACCCTTCTATGGAGCAACGGTTGCAGAGTGCGGTTTTGTCGATGAATCAGATAATCGTAATTGTTCCCCAACACCAACGCATGCGACATCATGTTTGCCAATTGGGCAAGCGAAGTGGGCCGGTTACGAACATCAAGATCGGTAAGCACCAATTCCACAAAAAAGTGCTTTTGTCCCTCTGACATACCGGCCCTGTTCATAGCTTCGATAAGCTCTGCACCAATCCACCCAATCGGCGTGTCAAAATTAATTTCCCGACCTGTATCGGCCCCGGCCGACCTGACGGCCAGCGCAAAAACCAAAATCAGACTTGTTATAATTTTTTTCATATCGGCACCTTTATCTGAAAGAATTTTCGCACGCGTCCGACACCGACGACGCCCTGTTAATCACACGAATCTGCGTTGCGCTGAACACCGTTGCGGTCAATGATGCGACACCGGTCGCAACGGCAAGAACGTTCGCGGTGGTGTTAAGGTTGGTTCCGCGCCTCTGTCCCTCTTCCGTACGGTCTTCGCGCACGCGGTTGGTATTGGCTTGCGCGGATGCAATGGTTCCGGCGGCGCCTGCGCCTGCGCCGACTATGCTTGCCGTCATTGCGCCGGATGCGCGGTCATTGATACTGCTTACGTCAACAGTGACCCATTCGCCGCATCTTTCGACTATGTTGTTCGCGCGGGCAATCATGGCATTGTCCGGGTTATGGTTCATCCGTTCCTGCATGGCGGCACGCTGTACGGCGTTTGTTGCGTTTATGCACGCTCTTATCTGGCTTCGCAAATCGCCGCGCACGCGGTTGCCGCCGGCAATGACCGCGCCGGCAACGTTGGTTGCGGTACTTCCCGCCATAAGACCCGTGCGCCAATGGCCAAGGGTGCGGGACCTGTCTTCCAATTCTTGAAGTCTGGAATCCACAGGTTCGTCATCAAACGCCAATTCTCTTACCCCGGCCGCAATCTGTTCCCTTATGTCCGGTGCAAACGTTACCGCCCCGGGTTCCCGATTATTTATTTCAGCCATTGCCTGCAAAGACGAAATTTCTCTGTCCACCCTTGCCCTTGCAAATCCGGCATAGGCTGCGCCGCCGGCGGCAAGCGTTCCGACGCCGCCGACCGCGGTGCCGATTCCCGCCATGGTTTTCATCCGGTTCAGTTCGGACGAAATGCCCACGCATTCTTCGCGCGCGTTTGCAATCGCCTGGCTAAGCGGAATCTCGTTGGCATTCGATAAAGTCGGAAATAAAATCACGGTGGCAAGCAAAACACCACGCGCGGTATATATATTAGGCTTCATGATTATAACACCTCTTCTCTACCGGGCATTATATCATAAAAAAACCGCCCATCGGGCGGATTTTTCATTTCGCGCGTTCTACGTATTCCAAGCTCTCAGTGTTCACAACAATTCTTTCGCCCTGTTCTATGAACACCGGAACCTGAACGCGGATGCCGTTGTCCAGTATGGCCGGCTTGCCGCCGCTTCCGGATACGGTTTGGCCTTTTAATGCGGGTTCGGTCTCTTCAATCGTTGCGATTATTGTCTTTGGCAAAGATACGGATACCGGCGCGCCTGATATAAAGCTTGCCATCACTTCCATTTCCGGTTGCAAGAATTTTACCGATTCGCCAAGCGATTCCGTCGGCATTGCAAACTGTTCATAATCGGATAAATTCATAAAAAAGCAATCCGCGCCGTCGTTGTACATAAATTGGCACTTTACGTCTTCGACCATAAGTTTTTCAACCTTGTCTTCGGACCGGAACCGTTCGCCGCTTTTGGTGCCGGCGTCAACATCGCGAAGGTCGCATTGGACAAACGCCCCGCCCTTGCCCGGTTTTACTTTCATGATTGACGTTACGGAATATCTTTTGCCGTTGTGGGAAATCACCCATCCGACGCGAATGTCATTTGCTGTGTATGATGCCATTTTTTTACCTCGTGCTGGTGGTTCGTGCCGGCAGTTCGTGGTTTGCTATATTTCGAACCACTGCCAGAAATAATGGGCGGTGCTTTGGCGACAACCGAACCACAAGTCACCAGCACCAGTCACCAGCACGATAACGCACAAAACAGATGAATTCAAGAAAAAACACTATATAATGGCATTATGCCGAAATACTATTCATCTTTTGCCGCCGGGTTTGAAAAACTTGTCCATGAATTCCTGGCGGCGGATATTCAATTGGACAACGCAAAGGTTTTGGAAGGCGCGATTGTATACGACACGCCCGCAAAGCCGGATGTAATCCGCGAAATAAAATATTTCAAGAATTCATTCCTGGTCCTTGGCGAAGCCGCCGGTGTTAAAAACCTTGAAGAATTTGCCGCGCGTCTGGCCGAAAACACGCCCAAAATTCATGCGCCGTGGAAAGCGCGGGATTTTCATCTGTCGTTTTCTTATCGGAATACGCCTGTGAAAATCGATGGCGCGTCAAAGGCGCGACTTGTCGACGCCGTCGCCAATCGCACACGGCTGCGCTTTCGTTCCGGGCACGGCGATGTGGAATTCTGGATTTCCGTACGCGAAGACGGCGCGGGATTTTTCATGCAACGCTTAACCCCATCGCAAACAACGGCACCGGGCGAATTGGAATCGCATGTCGCCGCGGCTCTCTGCCGCGCCAGCGCACCCAAAGAAGACGACATATTCATCGACCCGTTTTGCGGGTCCGGCGCGATTGCATTGACGCGCGCGCGGATGATGCCGTATCGCGGAATATTCGCGGCGGACATAGACCCGGAAATAATTGCAGACCTGCGCCTGCGCGCGCGGTCTATAAAAAATTCCAAGATTCAAAAATCGTTCTTTATAAAAATCGGGAATTTTTTGGAAAATAAATTCGACGATAATTTTGCCAGCGCAATCGTGACCGACCCGCCGTGGGGGCTGCATACCGATATTGATGCGGATTTTTATCCGCGCGTGATGGCGGAATTCGCGCGCATCTTGAAACCCGGCGGAAGGCTTGTATTACTTACCGCGCGGGATATAGAAATGCCCGTACAACCGGCGCTTTCCGAAACCGCCGGGCATAAAGTCCTTATCCACGGACGAAAGGCCAGTTTGCGGGTGTTTTCCAAAAATTTATGATATAATGCCTCAGAGGTAGAAAAATGAAGATAACATTCAAAGAAGCGCCAAAGAAACTGGTGGCGTTAATAGAGGTGCCGGAAGACGGCCATGTTAAATACGAAATCTGCAAAGACACCGGCATGCTGAAAGTTGACCGGATTCTGCATACTCCGCTTGCTTACCCTGCGAATTACGGATATTTTCCGGGAACTTTGGGCGGTGACGGCGACCCGCTTGACTGTGTGGTGGTGTGCAGCGCGCCGCTTCGTCCCGGCGTTATCGTTGTGGTTCGCCCTATTGGCGTGCTGCTTATGAAAGACCAGGCGGGCGGCGATGAAAAAATCATTTGTGTGCCCACGGGCAAGGTTGACCCGTATTACGAAAAGATTTCCCGTATTGATGAATTGCCGCTTTCTTTGCGGTCGAAAATCCAATATTTCTTTCAACATTACAAGGATTTGGAACCGAAATCCTGGTCCAAGACATTGGGGTGGGACGACCGTGTCCGCGCGGAGAAAATCATCATGGAAAGTATAAAACGAGCCGCGGGTGACAAGGTGAAGAAAAACAAGAAATAGACTTGACAAAATATGATTCCGGGCTATAATGTTCTTGAAATGAAAAAAGAACAAAGGAGACAGGTATGGCATACACCGCAATACAAAAACAACAGCTCAAAACACTGTATGGCCTGAAAGACACTACGAAAGACCCTCAGATTGAAACACTCGAGCTCTATGGTTTCGGATTTACTGATTTAATTAAATGTCTGCAGTCCGGCATGAATTATGATTATCTCGAAGACGAACTTAACTACTTCGTGCCCGCTCTTGACATCATAGCAGACGCCACTGCCGTGCTTGACATGATGAAAAAGGACAAGGGCCAGTTGGAAAAGAAATATACCCTGAAACCTTTCGAAGTTCTGGTTCTGTACAAGAACGGCTTCACGTATGAAGAAATCGTAAAGTGCGTAAAAGGGCTTGCGTTCCAAGACATCATCAACCTTCTTGTCGACGGAAAGACCAAAGACGAAATCATAAAGGCCGCAAAGAAAAAAGCAAACTCCAAGGGATTCAAAGAAGGAAATACAAAAATCAATTCTCTTCTGAAATTCGAAGCTTTTTCAAGCACGCCGGCAGCGAAAGAAAATTTTGCCCTTGGCGCGATGGCATGGACCGCGGACAAGACGATTGGCACCACGCTTTGGACATCCGCCCATCTGCTTCGCGGCGCCGGCAAGGGTATAAAACTGCTTTGGAATAAAGCCAGGGGCACTTAATAAAAGAAGAATGAAATGCCGGAAAGAGAACGCAGATCGCTTACCAAAGAAGAATTCGATGACGCCATCTTGGACCTTAAAGAAAATTCATTTTTTGAAGGCGCCAAGATAGTGGACGAACACCCGCGCGCCGCCGCCGCTATAGACTGGACACTTAAGATACCGTTCCGTCTGTTTTTCGAAATCGGCAGGAAATTTGCTCGATAAAATCCCGCCAACGGCGGGATTTTTTATTACATTCGCATTGGCATAAGTATGAACAACGAATCTGTCTTCTTGTCCGTCGATTGAAACACAGTCGGGGCAAGCGGGTCCTGCATCGCCAGTTGGAATTTGTCGCCTTCGATTTGATTCGCGATATTCATCAATATTTTTACATTGAACGCAATGTTGAAAGTATCGTCGCCGTTGTATTCGATGTCCAGTTCCTGGGTCGCGGTGCCGTTGTCGGGGCTTGACGCCGTCGCGACAAGCTTGTTCATCGAAAACGCCAAATGCACGGATTTCGTCTTGTCGGTCGATGCGACAGAGACAAGGTCGACCATGGACACGAATTGCTTGCGGTCGATGATGGAAATCTTGTCGTTGCCCTTTGGAATCACAACGCGGTAATTCGGATATTGCGCGTCGACCAATTTGGATGTAAGCGTCGCGGCACCGACGGTAAACCGCGCCTTGGTATCCGAAAGCTCCACGGTCGCGTCGTCGACATTCGCATCTTCAAGAAGTTTGGAAAGTTCGCCGATAACACGGCGCGGCAATATGACGGCCGGCATTTCCGCAGCGCCCGCCGGGGCCGGCATGCTGCACAGCGCAAGGCTTTGCGCGTCGGTCGCAACGGCGGTAAGCATTTTTTTGCCGCCCTCTTCCGTGATATGAAAATAAATTCCGCCAAGGTGATAACGCACGTCGTCGGTCGGGATTGCGAATTTAGTCTGGTTGATAAGATGCCCCAAATCGCCCGTCGTCATCGTGAATTTCGTGGTCAAATGCGCGCCCGCCATCATTGGGAAATTTTCCGCCGGCAACGTCGGCAATTTGAACACGGCGCGGTTCGCCGATACGACCAGCTGGTCGCCGCTCATTTTGAATTTGATTTCGGCATCGTCCGGAAGTTTGCGGACAATATCGTAAAGCATATGCACCGGCACGGTGATTTTGCCGCCAAGCGTGATATCGGCCGCAACATGTTCTACAAGTTCAAGGTCGACATTCGTCGCAGACAGGACAAGGTCGTCCTTTACCTCCATCTTTACGTTCATAAGAATCGGCAATGTCGCGCGTTTTTCAACTATGGACTGCATATGACCCAGGGCGCGTATAAGCACTTGACGAAATACTGAAAATTCCATTTTAATACCTCTTTATTGTATTTTTTCTTCAGATTATCGCGGGAATGATAGCAAAAACGCCCGATTCGGTGCAAGAGGAAAATCATTCCCCAAACATTTCGTTCACATTTTCGGAAAGGGGGCGCCGCATGAATTCGGGGTCGCCACGGCGCGACGGCGCGCCGCGTTCAATCGCCGTCCGGCATGGAGTGTCGTCGGCAAGCCAATTGGTAAGAATATCGGACGCAAGAAGCCCAACGGCCGCGCCCGCAGGAATAGAAAGCCCGCCCGTAAACGGGGCAAGGACCAATCCGATGCCCGTCGCCGTAACCGCGCGGTTTACAACGGTGCCGCGGCTTACCCGTAAATCCGGCTCTGCAAGATTGCCCCGAACCTCCATCGAATTGACTACATTTCCGGACACGGATATTTTAAGGCCCCGCACAGGGGTCGTCACCATCGACGCCCGCAGCGTTTCGCGTCCCAAATCGACGTATCCTTCGGCGCGTATATTGACTTCGGACGTTTCGACGGCGACGCCGCGTTCGGTTTCAACCCGACCGTCCCGGATTTTAAGGTTTACCGCCGCGCAATTGATGCGCATTATTTCTTCGTTATTTCTTCGCACAAAACCGGTGACGCCGTCGCGCAGAGATGTCAAGAAATCCCGACCGTACAGGTATTCCTGGGCATCGCGGAGCGCCCGTCCGCGGCCGGTTGATGCGCCGATAACCTGGCCGTTGATGTTGGACATAAGGCTTAACAGGTCGCCGCCGCGGCTTTCCAAATAGAATTCGAACCCGCTTGGAAGACCGGTAAGGAAGTTATGAGTGCGAAGCTCGGCAAGCAAGTCGCCGACGACTATATTGTCGCCGCGGCCGGCCGCGCGCGCGTACAGCACGCCGTCCTGTTCATGCGCCTTTGCAACGCCCGTGACGTCGCCGCCGCCCATCTCCGCGTTCGCGCGGACGGTTGCAACGCCGTCTTTTACGCTTGCCGTTGCGATCAAATCGCGGATGGCAAGTTCGCGGTATACCGTAATGTTTCCAAAATCCAGCACAAGGTCGATATCCGCAAGACGAAGCAGTTCCGGATAAATCGGAGTGTCTTTGAACACGTTCAATTCGCGGTCGGCCGGCCGCACCCACGGCGGATATTCCGGACGATATATGTCCGGCGCAATTTGTTTAAGGTTAATGTTATTTCCCGACAAGCGCATGGATAAAAGCGGAACGCGGCCCCTCCAATCAAAATTGCCGACAAGGCTTATATCATTATTGCCGGACCGAAGGTCGGCGCGGCGGACGACAATTTTTTGGCGTTCCATTCCACCGGCCATATTGACATTGAACCGCGGCACTTCCGGGAAATCAAGACGAAGGAACGTTCCGATTTTTTTAAGGTCTATCACGCTTCCGGAAACCGTAAAGTCCGTGGGAATTTTGCTTTCCGCGTCAAGCGCGCCGTACGCGACAAGCTGGGCCGTGCGGCCCGCGATGGCGACGCGCGCGGGATATGTTCTTCGTTCGGCATCAAGTTCGGAAAACGACAGAACGAACGATTTTTCCACACCGTACCGGACAAGGAACCCGGTGTATTCAACGCCGTCCGGGTGTCTTCTGTACGTTATTCGCGCGCGCTGCGCCGCAAAGTTTTCCGCACGCTTTGGCGTTATGTGTTCGATGCGGGGGTTTATAAGCTCTATCGTTTCGAACCCAAGGTTCAAATCGAACGGAAAGCTTTCATCCGGTCCGACAAAGTCATGCGCGGGCGGCGCTCTGTCTATGGAAAATTTGCCCTGTTCGTTTTCTTCGACGGAAACCCACATATTGACAAGTCGAAGCTCTTCAATCGCGGGACGGCCCGAAAACACGGAAAACAAGTCAAACGTCACGACAATGGAATCGATTCTTGCGCCGTACGGACGCGTCGCCCAATCCGCATTCTTGACGCGTACGTCGGTAAGCGTGGCGCGCGGACGAAGCGAAAGATTCCACGAAACGTCCCCTTGAATTTCAACGGGAAGCCCGGTCGCGGCGCGAAGTCCGGCCGTTATTTCTTCGCGGAACATATCAAGGTCTATTTTGGAAAGCGTGATGGCAAGCGATAAAACGAATATGCCGAACGCAAGCGCGCAGGCGCGGATGATGAACCAGATGCGCCGCCTTCGCGCCAATGCGGCGCGTTTAAGCAGGCGCAATATTTTTGCGCCGCGTTTTCTTATCAAGATTCCCGGTTTTTTACTTTTCCGGCTCTTCTTTTTCTTCATCATCAAACCCAAGCAAGCCTACCACAGACTTCATAAATTCCGGAAGCTTTGCCGCAAGCGTCATGTTTTTCCCGGTCGCAGGATGCCGGAAAGTCAACCGCCGCGCAAGCAGGAATAAATTGTCGCTTTCTATCATCGCGCGCAGTCCGCCCGGCTTCCCTTCCTTGTTTCCATACATCGCATCGCCGACAATCGGCGCATGAAGCGAAAACGCCGCATGCAGACGCAATTGATGCGTCCGCCCGGTTTCCGGCATAAACCGCACCCACGACAGGACGCCCGGCAATTCGCCAAGAACCCTATACCTTGTTACCGCGCGTTGAGGCTTTAACCCCGTTTCGTTTTTGAAGACCTCTGCCTCTTCCGCATCGAAAACGCGTCCGCGCGTCATAAAATTGTCTATCGTCCCGCGCTTTTGTTTCGGGCTTCCCGAAAGCAGCGCAAGATATTCCTTGCCTGCGGTCTTTGACCGGAACTCTTCGGCAAGCTTTTGCGCCGCGCGCTGGTTCTTTGCCAACACTATAACACCGCTGGTTTCCCGGTCAAGCCGGTGGACCAATAAAATTGTATCGTGCGGGAAAAGCGCGGTCGCCATTTTATCAAGGGATTTCTTAATCCCTGTTCCGCCCTGAACGCTGAGTCCCGCCGGCTTGTCGAACGCGACGATGTCCGCATCGTCATGGATTATCCGTTTTCGCAGGCGTTCCAAATCAGACATCGAAAACTGTCTTCCGGATTCCGCCTTTGGCGCGCAGGCGTCACCCCTTGCCAATGCGGCGGGCGGCACGCGCACGACGTCGCCGGCGTACAGCACTTCGTTCCCGCGGACGCGGCCGGCGTTTATCCGTATCTGGCCCGTGCGGCAAAGTTTCCGGAACTCTATTTGGGAAAGCCGGGGGTAATGCCGCGCGAACCAGCGCACAAGACGGATTCCGTCTTCAGTCGGGGAAACTTTTACTGGTTCTATGCTCATTCCATTCGCATAGCAGAAAGTATTTTTACCTTCTACTAATTAAAGATTATCCTTATGATATTCCTTCCGTCGGTCGCACCGCAATCAAACGGGTCGGCTTCGGCGCCGCTGACCCTTCCGTCGGACGTCTGGAATCCGACCGAATCGGTCCACGCCCTTGTCCGGAAGAATAAACAGTCGGAACGGGAAAGTCCGGTTATGGCAAGCACGAATTGACGCGCGTCAAGCGGGTGCACGGAAATCGCATATTCGCCGCCATAAGGGTTCCTTGACGACATGCCGCGCATCGACGCGAATACCGTTGCGTTATCCAGCATGGAATAATCGTCGTATTCGCCGTATATGGCGCGCACTTCGTTGACGATTTGGGCGACGTGGTCTTGGACATTGCTTCGATGCATGCTTCGCATGGCGGATGTTATAAGGCCGATTGCGGCGACGGTTATGACGCCCATAATGGCAAGCACGCCAAGCATTTCTATCATCGAGCGGCCGGATTGTTCGCGGCTTGCGGTTCGCGGCCTGCGGCCTGTGAGTAGCATTTTCATATTCGTTCCTTTTCTTTTATTTTTTTTCACCTATAATGTTATCATAAACAAGGCAAAAATGCAATTCAAGTCGCTTATTGAAAATGTTCCCAAAGTTCCGGGCGTATACCAGATGTTTGACAAATCTGGCGCGCTGCTTTACGTGGGCAAGGCAAAGAGTTTGAGCGCAAGACTGCGCCAGCATGCGGCGGACGAAAAAATATTGCAGTGGGACGTCGCGCGGATTGAAATTATTACGACCAAGACCGAAGCGGACGCCCTTATCCTTGAATCCGATTTTATAAAGAACAAGCGGCCGAAATACAATATCCTGTTGTCCGATGACAAGATGTATCCGATGCTTGCACTTGTTCCGGGCGAATTTCCCCGCCTGTCCAAATTTCGCGGAAAGACGAATCAGAAACGCGACGTCTTCGGGCCGTATACGTCCGGGACGGCGCTTAACGAATCGTTAAAACTTATCCAGAAAGTATGCCGCATCCGCACTTGCACCGATTCATATATGAAGAACCGCACGCGGCCGTGCCTGCTTTATCAAATCGGAAGGTGCAGCGCGCCGTGCATGGCCGGTATTCGGATACGGCATTCGGATACCGTATCCGAATACCGAAACTGTGTCGCCCTTGCCCGCCGGATATTATCGGGCGATACGTCTTCGGTCTTGAAAGACTTGTCAAAACAAATGGACGCGGCAAGCGCGAATATGGATTTCGAAAGCGCCGCGAAATTTCGCGACCAGATTCGCGCATTATCGGAAACCGCCGCGCGCGGAAGGAAAAGCGGCAAATCGGCGGACTATTTCGCGGGCGATTTTTCCGAACGGCCAACGATTGCAATTGAACGCATTCGCGACGGGGCGATTATATCGAACCAGATAATATATCCGAAACAAACGGACGGCATGACGCCGTCGGATATTATGGAACAAACGATTCTCTGGGCGATAAGCGACAAGCGGCAAGAAACAGGAAACCGGAATATTCCGATAATCACAAACATCCCGACACCGTTGCTTGATTCCTATCGCCTGCTGCCGGTCGCCTGTCGCCCCGACGACGTCGAGATTAAAAAACTTCTTCACCAAATATCGACCAATCGGAAAGTTTTTGCACGCGCCGAAATCAAATGGCGCGACGCGGTTGCGGAACTGGAAGGCTGGCTTGGCATCCGAATCGAACGCGCGGACGTGTTCGACAATTCGCATTTGTTCGGAACAAACCCGGTCGGCGCGATGATTGTATTCGGGTCGGAAGGGTTTGCAAAAAAAGAATACCGGCATTATAAACTTCACGACGAATCCCGCGCCGGGAACGATGCGGCAATGATGGAAGAATTTTTGACGCGAAGGTATGGTAATTGTAAGGGCGCAGTATCTTGCGCCCCCGGGGCCGAAGATGTTCGACCCCTGTTAATCGTCGACGGCGGGAGACAACAATGGAACGCCGCGAAAAGAGTTTTGAAAAAATTAAATCTGGAAATTCCGGTTTTGGGAATTACAAAGGGCGAAAAACGCGACGGCGACGAAAGTTTTATAATGCCGGACGGCAAAGTCGATTCATCGCTGCCAAAAGATTCGCGGCTGTTTTTATTACTTCGCGCAGGCAGAGACGAAGCGCACCGGTTTGCGATTACATTCCATAAAAAAACGCGCGGCAAACGCGCGGTTGCAAGCGCATTGGATGAAATCGACGGCATCGGGGCCGCGCGCCGACGCGCCCTGCTTCGTCATTTTGGCTCCGCCTCTGGAATTGCGGACGCGGACACGTCGGCATTGACGCGCGCAGCGGGAATATCGAAATCACTTGCGGAAAAAATATATCTGCATTTCCATCCGGAAAGCGACGCGTTACTTTGACTTCAACAGTTTTTTAACAAAGCCCTTCGTATACAGGCCTGCGGACAAAAGACTGAAACCCAATGCGACCCAAAGCGCGACGGCGCTTGCCGTCCAAAGGTCGTACGAAACATCTTCGGCCGCGAACGGAATTATCCATATGGTAAGCAACAGGCCGCCAAGCGCGACCATCTGTGCGACTGTTTTTATCTTGCCTCCGAAGCCGACCGGTAATTCCATCTTCTGCGCGCCGGCGAATTCGCGCAACGACGATACGTACAAATCGCGGCATATCATAAGGATTATCGGAACCGACACCGGCCATTCGGGCCAGAATATCGCAATCAATATCGATACGATTGCGATAAGAAACTTGTCGGCGGTATGGTCCATGACGGCGCCAAGCTTTGTCGACACATTATACTTGCGGGCGAGATATCCGTCGAAGAAATCAGAAATCGCGGCGACAAGGAACAGGAAAAACGCAATCCCGAACAATTCGAATATAAAGCACGGGATAATTAAGAACGCCAGTGCGACACGAAACGCGGTTATACAGTTTACGAATACCTTCATGACTTGACCCCTTGTTAAATTATTGCGCGCGGACGGGTGCGTGGAAAACCTGGTTTCCGGGCAACCGGACATTAAGCGCGCCGGAAGCCTGTCCGTCGACAAGCGGCGTATAGCAAACCTTATTATCGTTGATTCTTACGGCAAGACTTGGCGATGTATGCCTTTCGGCGGTAAGCGGCGCGGCAAGGTCGCCGACCCGCAAAACCGTAACCCCGTCGCATATAGACACGCAATTGCCAAGCACGTATACAAATCCGTTGTCGCATTCCCATGGACAATTATTGTTTGTTCCGGCGCCGGTGTAATGGCCGTGTGTCGGCGCGTTGGTGCATGCGGTGCAATGTTCGGCGCCAAGACCGGACCACTGACCGTCATTGCATGGCGTGCACGCATGGTCGCTTGATTCAGACTTAAACGTTCCGGCCAAACATGGGGTACAAAACCCGCCTTCCATATAATACCCCGGGTCACACATTGCCGCCACGCATACGCCGCCTTCAAAGTTATAGCCGTCAACACAGCCGGTCGCAACGCACGTATTTGTCGTCGCGGTGCAATTCGTACCGGTTGCCGCCGTGCATGAAATCGTGCCTGTCACCGCGCTTGCCCACTGGACATCGGCGTTGACGCATGGGCGGGCGCAATCTGTCAACGCTTCGGAACCTTCCGGGCTGTCAAATCCAGAAGGACACAAAGTACACGTCGATTCACCGGTTCCGGACTGGTATGTGCCGGACGGACATGCCTCGTACCCGGTGTCTGCGGTGGTGACGTGGCTTATCAGCGCGCCGCCGGGACAAGATTCTCCAGACCGGCACAGCTGGAACGTCATATCGCTGACGCGCAGGAACTGGCCCTCTGGCACAACTGCGGCCCATGGGCAAAGGTTGGCCGTCGCAGCGCCGCTATAATTAACGCCGGCCGGCCGCGGGTTGTCGCATACCGCACACGCCGCCGTCATCGTGGTCTGTGTCGATGAATTCGCAGCGGAAAGATTCGTCGCGCCATGGCTTGCGTGCCAATTGCCATTGTTGCAAGTCCGCCGATATAAACATGTTCCACCCGCGACAACAGTCTGGTTCGCGGTGGTAAGCGCAAGCGTTCCGCCCGCAATCGGAAAATTCGCCGTACATGCGCAATTCGCCGAAACATTGCCCTGTGCCGTCGTGGAATTCCACGGACATGCCGTACACGCGGCGCCATTCACATAGAAATTCGCATTACATGTAAACGGTCCGACCGTCTGGGTACATGCGGCATTGTTGGTTGCGCATCCATCGCGTAACGTGCCCTCGCCCGTACCGGCGGAATTAGAGAACGCAGTATAATTACACGCCGAACGAGAGCATGAATTGCAAGTTCGCGAAGCGCTGTTCGCGGGTCCCGAACACGGCGTCTGTGTTCCCGTCCATGGACGCGATAATGTATTGCTGAAGCATTGTGTCCGCGCCGTGGCGCCGGCAACAGAATTCGGAAACCCAGTCGGACATGCCGTGCACGCCGCGCCGTTGGCAAAGAAATTCGCACTGCATATAAAAGAATTAACCGGCTGTGTGCAAGCGGCGGCATTCGTTGCGCATCCGTCGCGATGCGTTCCGTCGCCGTTGCCCGCCGCATTGGAGAACACCGTATAATTACACGCAGGATTCGAACAGGCGCCGCACACGTGCGAAGCGCTGTTCGCGGGGCCCGAACACGCGGTCTGCGACCCGGTCCATGCGCGCGATAAAGTATTGCTGAAGCATTGTGTTCGTGCGGTTGCGCCGGAGGCAGAATTCGGATAATTGGCCGGGCATGTCGTACAGGAAGAGCCATCCGCGAAAGACCCGGCGCCGCACGAGAAATTATTCAAAGTCTGCTGGCACGCGGCATTGTTGGTCGAACATCCGTCGCGATGCGTTCCGTCGCCGTCACCCGCCGCATTGGAAAATACCGTGAAACTACACGCCGGATTTGAACACGTGTTGCACGTATGCGACGCGGCGCCCGCGGGCGCAACGCACGGTGTCTGCGTGCCCGTCCATGGTCTTGACAATGTATTGCTGAAACACTGTGTCCGGGCGGTCGAACCCTGGGCGGAATTCGGATATGCGGTCGGACATGCCGTACACGACGACCCGCTTGCGAAAAAGTTGGCATTACATGTAAACGGCCCGACCGTCTGGGTACATGCGGCATTGTTGGTTGCGCATCCATCGCGTAACGTGCCCTCGCCCGTGCCGGCGGAATTAGAGAACGCAGTATAATTGCATGCCGGATTTGAACAACTGTTGCACGTGTGCGACGCGCTGTTCGCGGGCCCCGAACACGGCGTCTGTGTTCCCGTCCATGGACGCGATAATGTATTGCTGAAGCATTGTGTCCGGGCGGTTGCGCCGGCGACGGAATTCGGGAAAGCGGTCGGACATGCCGTGCACGCCGACCCGTTTGCGAAAAAGGCGGCGTTACAACTGAACCCGTTGCACGGACGTGTACAGTTCGCGCTGTTGGTGGTACATCCGTCACGATGCGCGCCGCCATGGAATTCCGTATAATTGCACGCGCCAAGGGAACAAGTTCCCCATGTGGTGCAAGTTGAATTCGCGGGCGGCGTGCCGTTTACTTGGCTTCCGGTCCACGGACGCGATAATGTATTACTGAAACACTGGCTTTGCGCGGTTGCCCCCGCGACAGAGTTCGGATGACTTGACGGACACGCGACACAGGCACCGCCATTTAAGTAAAACCCGGCGTTGCAAGTGATGTTTATGGTGCAACTGCACGCGGTGCCGGTGCAAGCGCCAAAAGAAGGACACCCGGTAGTCGCGCCGGTCGTGCAAGTATTCGCGCGCGTCTGTGTGCCGGAACAAGTGTTGGTGCCATGAGTGCAAGTCGCGTTCGCAGGACAGGTTTGCGGCGTACAGGCAAATGTGCAATTCTGACTTGTGGTACAGTTGCACGGCGTGCCGCCCGTACAAGCACCCCATGCCCCTGTACAAGCCCCGGTTGTAGGGTTGCATGCATCCGTTCGCGACTGCGTGCTGGAATTCTGAACAAAGCCGGAAATACTGCAAGCCTGACTTGTACTGCATCCGCATGATTGACAGGAAGCCGTCGGATTACATGTACCAAAAGCCGGGCATCCGGTGGTCGGACCCGTGGTACAAGTGTTCGCGCGTGTCTGCGTTCCTGCATTGGAACTTCTCCATTGACCGGCGCCGCAATTACCCGCATCGCAAGTTTGGTTTGTCGTACAGCTGCACGCAGTACCGCCAGTGCATGTTCCCCATGTGTTGCAAGTGCTGCCAGACCCAGAGGAACAGTTTTGTGTACTGGAATCCTGAACAAAGCCGTCGCGACTGCAAGCGCGGAAGCATTGCGTTATAGCGGTAGAACCCGCGGAACTGGTCGAACCGGACGGACATGCGACACAGGCGTCACCGCTTTGATAGAATCCGGCACTGCAAGTAATCGTCCTGCCACAGCCCGTGCTGGAGCATGCGCCAAAAGCCGGACATCCGGCGGTCGGTCCGGTCGTGCAAGTATTCGCGCGCGTCTGTGTGCCGCAATTGGCGTTCCATGTACAGGTGCCGTTGGCAACGGTACAACCGGTCGGCGTACAGACCTGACTTGTGGTACAGTTGCACGGCGTGCCGCCCGTACAAGCGCCCCAGTTTGGGCAATTGCTTGTCGCGCCGCCGGAACAGGTATTGGCGCGCGCCTGGGTACTGGAATTCTGAACAAAGCCGTCGCGGCTGCATGGCTGACTTGTGGTACAACCGCATGCGGAGCAAATCGGCATCTGCGTACAGTTCGCGCTGTTGCTTGAACATCCGTCGCGCAATGCGCCCTCGCCCGTGCCGGCGGAATTGGAAAACGCAGTGTAATTACAGGCCGGATTCGAACAGCTGTTGCAACCGTTGTGGAAATTGCCCGACGTACAAGTGTTTGTGGCGCACGTGGTCTGAGTTCCCGTCCACGGACGCGATAAAGTATTGCTGAAGCATTGTGTCCGCGCGGTTGCGCCGGCGACGGAATTCGGAAAAGCGGTCGGGCAAGCTTCGCAACTTGTGCCGTTCCAGAATCTTCCGGCGTTGCAAGTGATGTTTATGGTGCAACTGCACGCGGTGCCGGTGCAAGCGCCCCAGTTCGGGCAATTGCTTGTCGCGCCGCCGGAACAGGTATTGGCGCGCGCCTGTGTGCCGGAACAAGTGTTGGTGCCATGAGTGCAAGTCGCGTTCGCAGGACAGGTTTGCGGCGTACAGGCAAATGTGCAATTCTGACTTGTGGTACAATTGCACGGACTGCATGTGGTTGTCTGCGTACACGCGGCGTTATTGCTTGAACATCCGTCGCGATGCGCGCCGCCGTGGAATTCCGTATAATTACACGCGGCATGAGAACACGCGGCGCATCCGGTCGCAAATTGACCCGAAGGACACGACATATTGCACGCGGTCTGCGACCCGGTCCATGGGCGCGATAATGTATTGCTGAAACATTGGCTCTGCGCCGTGCTTCCGGCGGGTGAATTCGGATGACTTGACGGACACGCGGTACATGTCGTTCCGTTACCAGAAAAGTTGGCATTGCATCGGCATCCGCCGCTTCCATTCGCGGCGGCGTTCGTGCCGCATCCGCACGCAGCTCCGGCCGTACAGTTTCGACAGCCGCCGGTACCGTTTGCTTCCTGACCGGCCGGGCATCCGCATTGCGTGCCTGCGCTGCACGCCGCGCAAGTCACCGTTGCGGTTCCTTGGGTTCCGCTTACCTGGCGTCCCGCGGGACACGTGATGGTTTTGGTGCATCCGGTCGCACTTGTCGAGCCGCTGTTCCAAGTACGCGTCGCGGCATTGTCCGCAGTATTCGTACACGACGCGCAATTTAATGAATTCGTTCCGTCGGTCACGCCGTGCGCCGTGCTGTGGAACCCATTATTGCACGTCTTTGTATAAGTACAAGTCGTCGGGTGATTTACATTCGCCGCAACGCGGGTTATGGTTCCGTTGGTTCCGGTCGCGGCCGCGGCGCAAGATGCGGTACACTGGCTTTGCGCGGTGCTTCCCTGTGCGGACGTCGGATGGCTTGACGGACAGGCGGTGCAACTGCTTCCGCTTGCGAAAAAGTTCGCGCTGCACACGAATGTTGCGACTGTTTGTTGGCACGCGGCACTGTTGCTTGAACATCCGTCGCGATGAGTACCGTTTTGCCATTCCGTAAAATTACACGCAGGATTGGAACAAGAATTGCAAGTTCGCGAAGCGCTGTTCGCGGGGCCCGAACACGCGGTCTGCGACCCGGTCCATGGTCTTGACAATGTATTGCTGAAACATTGGCTCTGCGCGGTGCTTCCCTGGGCGGAATTCGGGTGCCCGGTCGGACATCCGGCACAGCTGTTTCCGCTTTGAAAACGATTGGCAGAGCATACGAATGTGTTCAAAGTCTGCTGGCACGCGGCACTGTTGCTTGAACATCCGTCGCGATGCGCACCGCCGTGGAATTCTGTAAAATTACATGCCGGATTCGAACAGCTGTTGCAAGTATGCGACACAGAGCCCGTGGGCCCCGAACACGCGGTCTGCGACCCGGTCCATGCGCGCGATAAAGTATTGCTGAAGCATCCGCTTTGCGCGGTGGTTCCGGCGGGTGAATTCGGATGGGTTGACGGGCATGATTGGAAGCTTGTGCCGCTTCCGAACGAACCCGCGCGCGCGCGGCATCCGCCGCTTCCGTTCGCTTCGCCGTTCGCGCCGCATCCGCAAGTAGTCGTGCCGCCCGCGGCGACATTGCTGCACGCTGCGGTTCCTGCGGCGGAAACTTGTCCCGCGCTGCACGGCGTTAATGTCACGCCGCAAGTATTTGCGGCGGCGCTGCACCCGGATGTATTCGGATGGAACCGCTGACCCGATGCGGGGTTAGAGCCGGTGTTGCACGCGCATGAATTGCAATTGGTACAGTTCGTTGTATTCCAAGCCGGACAAGAACACGCGGTGGTGCACGCGGCCCAGCATTGACTCTGCGCGGTGCTTCCGGCAGAAGAACTTGGGTGACTTGACGGACAACCGGTACAGTTCGTTGTCTGCTGACACGCGGCGTTATTGGTCGAACATCCGCTTCGCACGGTACCGTCGCCGGTTCCCGCAGAATTTGAATAGGCAACATAATTACACGCGGCAATGGAACACGCGGCGCACCCGGTCGAATATTGATTCGCAGAGCACGAGGTAAGACTGCACGCCGTCTGCGACCCGGTCCATGCGCGGGATTTGGTATTACTGAAACAGCTTGTTATCGCCGTGGCGCCGGCAACAGAGTTCGGGAATCCGGACGGACATGCCTGGAAGCTTGTGCCGCTTCCGAACGAATTCGCACGTGCGCGGCATCCGCCGCTTCCGTTCGCTTCGCCGTTCGCGCCGCACCCGCAATCGGTCGCGCCGGCGGAACAATTGGTACAGTTCGCGACGCCTGCGGCGGCATTTGTGCCGGGCGCGCAAGCGGCCGTAGATGTATTGCAAGTATTCGCGGCGACGCTGCATCCGGATGTATTCGGATGGAACCGCTGACCCGACGCGGGATTAGAAGTGGTGTTACAGGTACAAGAACTTCCCGCCGGACAATTCGAGGAGTTCCAAGCCGGACAAGAACACGCGACAGAGCATGACGTGAAGCATTGACTCTGCGCGGTGCTTCCTTGTGCAGACGACGGATGAGTTGACGGACAGCCGGTGCACCAAGTGGGTCCGGCAACAGCATACCAGTTCGCGTTGCAAACACACGACGTGAATGGCCTGGCGCAATTGGCATTATTGGTAGAGCATCCGCTTCGTACGGTTCCGTCGCCGGTACCGGCGGAATTGGAATAAGCAACGTAATCGCACGCCGGATGCGAACAGGTTCCGGCGGAGCACGAAGCCGCGCCAACCGGGCGGGCGGATTCCGTCTGGCTTCCGGTCCATGCGCGGGATTTCGTATTGCTGAAGCATTGTGTCCGCGCGGTTGCGCCGGCGACAGAGTTCGGAAATCCGGACGGACACGCCTCGCAACTTGTGCCGTTCCAAAAGCGGCCGGCGTTACAGGTTATGGTGATGGAACATTGCGGCGGCGTGCCGGTACAATCGCCCCATGCCGGGCAATTGCTTGTCGCACCGCCGGAACATGTGTTCTGGCGGGTCCGGATGCCGTTGCCGGTTTGAGAGCCATGAGTGCAAGTCGCGTTCGCAGGACAAGGTTGCTGAGTACAGTTTAGTGTACAGAGCTGGCTTGTATCGCATTGACACACGGGACATGCGCCGCCGGAAAGGAATCGGCCGGAAACGCAACCTGTCGCGGTGCATGTCCCGCTGGTCGCGCTACAACTGCGACTTATCTGCGCTGTGCATGTAAGCGTTCCGGTCACCGATGATGAACCCGTGACGTCGTTCGTGTTACATGGTCTGGTACAACTGGTAAGTCCAACCGATCCGGCGGGGCTTGTAAATCCATCGGGACAATACGTGCATTCACCATTTAACAAGTACCAATTGGCCGAACAGCTTTGCATGACGCATGCGGCGGATGTGGAGCCGAAATTGACATTATGCTGTGCAAGGGTGTGGTTCGCCGGACATGCGGTGCACGCGGCGCCGGATGACGCAACGCGGGTATTCGCGGAACAGGTTACAAAACACGACGATGCCGCACTGGCATTCGCGGGCGTGTTCGGATAGCCATCGGGACAATTCATCACATGGCAATTTGCTCCTGTCTGGCGGCAACTGCCCGATACGTTCCCGGCGTTGACCGTGTGCGCGATACTGTATACGCCGCTGTTTGCGGGTATGCCGACGCATTGACCTAATGCGGTCGTAACACGCGTTCCCGCGGCACAGCTTATCCTGCACTCACTTAATTGGGTAGAGCCGGCGGCGCTTGTATATCCGGCGGGACAGTTCTCACAACGTCCGCCCGACATATATTGGTTCGCGGGACATCCCGCCGCGACGCATCCCATCCCGAACGGATCCAACACGAATCCGGGATTACAGTGCCAATTGCAATTGCATCCGGGATTGGACCACGATGTATTGGCAGGTCTGGCAGGGCAAAGACTACATGATAAGGGGTGGCGACAATCCTGCATTAGCATGGAAGGGTGTTGGCCTGCGGCACAGCCGCATTGGCTGCCGACCGCACAACAACCGCGATCACAAATTTGGAATTGCCCACAATCGGAATTATTAACACAAGCATAAGCGGACGTCGAACCGCCGGCAACAAAGCCGACAACAACCACGAACAAAAGGATTGCTTTTTTCAAGACCACTCTCCGACGATACGGACGTATCGTGCGTCAATTATATAATAATCGCGTACCCCCGGGCAAGCATAAAAATGCAGAAAAAAGAAAGATTTTTGGAAATTCTTATTGCAAACGTGCCCCTGTATCATACGTCATTCCCGCAAAGGCGGGAATCCCTTGTAAAAACTATCGCCGGCTTTGCCGGCGATTCAATTCAGCAGGGGCGCAATATCTTGCGCCCTTTAATGGGGCAAATGATATTTGCCCCTGCAACCACTATCCGCATTCCGCAATCATCTGGGTAATATCCGCCGCAAGAACCAAATCCGCGCCCTTCATCTTTTCAATCTGGGAAAGCCCGTACAACACCGTCGCATGGTCCCGGCCGCCAATCAAACGCCCGATTTCCGAAAGCGACAATTTCGTCGCCGCCTTTAACGCCGCAAACATTATCATCCGTGCACGAACAACCCCGCGCGTCCGTGACTTTGACGTCACATCATCAAAAGACACGCCCAGTTTCGCACACATGTTCCGCACCATCACAATCGGAGTCTTGTCCGCGCCAAGAGAATCCGACAACAATTTTTCCGCAACGTCCAACGTTATATCCGCGCCCGTCATTTCACGCCATGCGAAAACTTTTTTGGAAAGGCCCGCAACTATGTGCCCGTTCGCCGGCGACCGCGACGCAAGGCTTTCGGCGACATTCGTTGCAACGCCCGCGCGTGACAATATATTCTTTCGAACCGTTTTATTCGGACCCGCAATATCCACAACCAAACCCGACGCCAAAACCGACTGTACCCGCCGGTCAAATCCCGTAAGCGACGACGGCGACGCATTCGCGGAAAGCACAACATTCTTCCCGTCGCGCACCAATTCCAACAACAAAGTCAGAAATTCGTCCGTCGTCGCCCGCTTTCCGCACAATGCATGCACGTCGTCAAGAACAAACGTATCGCAATTGCGGACAAAGTCTTTGAAGGCAAATACGTTGCGTTCTGTAATCGCGCGTTGGAATTCCGATACAAACTGTGCGCCGGACATCAATAAAGTCCGCCCGCGCGCCGCACCCGACAAACATTCCATCAACAGCGATTTCCCGGAACCTTCGGGACCGTATATATATAAAGGTGAAAAAGTCACCGCGCCGGCGGCGACTTTTTTAAGCGCGGTAAGCGCAAAGAAATTTTCTTCGGACGCGATAAATTCATCAAAACCCGCCGCCGCAACAGGCGCGGCCGCCGGCGAATCATAATGCGGCCGGACACTGTTGTCGTTCGTCGGCACAACAGGAATGCTTGGCGCGACGCCCGCGCGGATGGCGGCGTCCATTCCGAACTCCGCCGCCGCCGCGCGCAGTATGTGAAGATAGGCCGATTTTACAAAATCACATGAAAATTGATTGGCCGCGACAAAGTTGAAAACAGCGCCATCAGAAGTTCCGCGAAGGGGCGCAATCCATGTTGCGTATGCGCCTTCGTCCATTTTCTGTTTGGCGGACTCCTTGATTGCGTCAATCGCAATTGCCGGATTCCTTACCGCTGTCATTGTCATCGCTTTTCTCCTTTCCCAAAGAAAGCTGGATACCGCGATGAAGTTAAAACAAAAAAAACCGATTGCAAGTTTTTATCGGGATATATTTTTAATTTTTTCCTTGCCACCGATTCGGTTTTCGGCATCGATTCTGCGGGCTGTATTGACGGTGTATAGACATAATGAATTATGCCTTTACATATCCGCCGTCGGTTTTCCGCGCGCGCCCGTACAGTTCAAGCATTACCAATTCGCGACGCACATCCGCCACGCTTTTTTTGACAAGTTCTGCCAACACAGAATCCGTCATGGGAATTATTCCAAGACGGTTAAGAATATCATTGTTTATGTTTTCCGATTTATGATTTGTGAATTTTTGTTTCGCGTTTGTTGGAAAAAAATCTTCGATACCGGTGCATATTGTCGCAAGCCCTTCTTTGATAAGACGGTTCGGACCGACGCTTCTCGAATCGGACGGATGGGACGGAATCGCGAAAACCTGGCGCTCGAATTCGGTCGCAAAGGCGACCGTCGCCATGCTTCCCGATTTTTCATCCGCTTCGCCAAGTATCAATTTTTCGGAAATTGCCGCGATTCCACGATTTCTTCGAAGAAAGTCCCCTCTGTTCGGTTTATATCCCACAGGCATCCTTGAAATAATCGCGCCGCGTTCCAATATCTGATGATAAAGCCGCTCGTTTTCAAGCGGCCAGATATAATCCGCTCCGCCGGCAAGTATCGCAACCGTGCACGAATCGCTTTGCGACAAAAGCGCGCCCGTATGCGCCGCCGTATCCGTGCCCATCGCCATGCCGGACGCCACCGCGTATCCGTTTTCCGCAAACGCGCGCGCAAGCCCCTGTACAAAGCCCATCCCCGCGCCGGTCGCATGCCGCGTGCCGACCATCCCGACCGCAGGCCGCTTTAATGTTTCCAAATTTCCGCGGACCGTTATGATTTGCGGATGATTTTTCGCCCTTTTGATACCCGCGGGAAAAATCTCCGATTCGTCGCATATATAATGTATGCCCAATTCCGCCGCGCGGTCCATTTCGCGCTGGACCGTGTCCAAGTGCTCTTGACCACAGCAAAGCGAATCGACCGCCGCCGCGGGCGTTCCAAACTTGCCAATCAATTCGGCGTATCTTGCCGGCCCTATTCCCGGCGTGCGAAAAATTAACAGCTTATGGAATAAGTCGCTCATTTTTTCCAGCGCCATTCGATTTTCGATTCGGTGCCGTTCAAAAGCCGCTTGATATTCTCGCGGTGCGCATAAAAGCCAAGCGCGGAGACTGCAATACAAACCAATCCGATATTAAACCCGGCCGCAAAACCCAAAATCGGAAGAATGGTAAGCGATACCAGCGCACCGACCGACGAATATCCCGTACCAAGCGCGATTATCAACCAATTTATGCCGCTTGCCGCAAACATTATCGGATTTATAACCAACATGAATCCGAACATCGAACTTATGCCCTTGCCGCCTTTGAAGCCAAGCCATGCGGGAAAAATATGTCCCGCAATCGCAACCGCGCCGCAAAGCGCGCCGAAATCATATCCGGCAAAGCGCCAACCTATTGCGACCGCAGCCACGGCTTTGGCCATATCAAGAACCCAGGTCGCGGCCGCCAATTTGAATCCGCCGACCCGCATGACGTTGGTGGCGCCGGTACCGCCGCTTCCGACCTTTCTTATGTCGCCCTTGCCCGCATATTTGGCAAGAAGCAGACCGAACGGAATACTGCCCAACAGATACGCCGCGATTATTAATACAATGTGTGTCATTTTTTTTCTCCGTGGTTGACTTTTTAACGAACAGGATATAGAATACCCGCACAAACACTATAATAAAAGGAAAAAAAGTGGCAAATCATAAATCGTCCAAAAAGCGTATTTTGGTGACTGAAAAAAAGAACCGCGTAAACACCGCCCGCAAAAGCGCCGTGAAAACATATATAAAGAAAGCCGTAAAGGCAATCGATTCCGGCGACAAAGCCGTCGCAACCACCGCAACGCGCAAAGCTGAATCGCAAATCATGAAAGCGGCCGGCAAAGTCATGCCGAAAAAGCGCGCCGCGCGAAAGGTTTCGCGCCTCACCAAAAAATTAAACAAAGTTGCTTAAATAAAATCCGGCTTTCGCCGGATTTTTTGTTTCCTGTATAAACCAAATCAATTTAATGCAACGGGGCGCCCCAGTGCTGTTGTATCTGCCTCTCCGCATCCATCGGCGACACCAATACTTGCGGCGTAAGCATCACGACAAGCACGTCGCGCGTGGCAAGCGTTTCACGCGACCCGCCAAGCGCCATAAAGTCCGCCCGGCCAAGTCCGTAACGCGCGTCGTTGTTCTGTTGACGTTCAAACCCGGACAGCACAAGCATCTGACCCGATTCCATGATTACTTCCTGCATAAATGAACGCTCTTCAACTTCGGGCAATTGCAATGTCACCGCGCCGATTGTTTCGTTGCGCATGGAGAGCAATTCGCGAATCGACATCTTGAACAACAGCAATATCCGGCCGTTTTCCAAAACATTCGGCAACAACTGCATCGAGAATCCGGTTTCAAGGTTATCCTGGTCCACGGTTGACGATTCCACGGTCGTAAAGTTGCGCGATTCAAACCGTTTGATGTATCCGACCGTCCTTGTATTCGAAATCGGCGCGATGCGGTTGTTCCGGGTCGTAACGCCGACATTCGTCACAAGCGATATCTTGCCCTGTTTCGCCAAAGCCTGGATAAGCGCGGTGGACCCCGCAATCGGACCAAGCGGCCCCGCGTTTATGGCGTCCGCGCCGGGCCCCGCGGTGACATTGCCGCCGCCAATGCCCGGCCCGACGGATGTAAGCCCGGCAAGAACCGCGACATTCATTCCGGTCGCTTCGTTGGTCACAAGGTTGTTTCTTGGGTTCGCGACAAGATTAAGCCCCGACGCGGTATTAATCGCGGCGCCAAGGTTAAGTCCGAACGCCGTGTTGTTCGTAATCGAAACCTGTAAAACTTTTACGTCGATGGCGATAAGCTGTGATAATCTTTGATTCTGGCGGGCAATGTATTCGGAAACGCGCGATTGCACGGACGGCGGCGCGGTGACCGTGATGGTGCCAAGCGAACGCGACACGGTAAAATCGGCGCTGTCGCTGTTGCCTATCATGCTTGCGATTGTTCTCTCTACTTCTTCCCATTCGCGCATATTGGATTCAAGCGCGACGGAGTTTCCGTCGTCGGTGTGTATCCGCGATTGAAAACTTATGTCGGTGCCAAGCGCATAGAGAGAGTACGTCCGCGTTTCCGTTTCAAAGAACACGATTGCGTTTCTGTCATAGAACCACAGCAAATCCAAATCGGTCGCAATCTGCGACAGCAATCCGGAAAGGCTTCCCGTATATGCGACGCTTATATTCCGGCGCGTTTTTTCGGAGTTTATCTGATTGTCTATGCGCACGGGTATTCCGGTGACAGAGTGTATGTTGTTGGCAATCGCCTGAAGCGATACGGGCGTATTCAACACGATTGTGATTCCGGTGTCGGTTTCGAATTCCGACGGAAGCGGATTGCGATGCTCAAGAACAATGGACCGGTTTCCAAGCCATACGGCATCAGATATCGCGACCGTGTCGTTTGACGCCCTTGCCGTCGGCTGTCTTGACATCTGGAATGCGTCGAATGCGTTTATAAAATCATGGTCCACCGAACCCGCGACCTGTTGCGATTCCTTTTTCGCGCACGACGCAAGCAAGAGCATGGAGCATAGAGCACAGAGCATAGATGCTTTGAGTGGCGTGGAAAATTGTTTTTTTATTCTTAACATTTGTTCGCTCTCCATTATTTATGCTCTATGCTCTCTTATCCATGCTCTAATTTTTACGGTCGCAAAAAATTACTCTCCGCCCGCGGCCGTTATCACGATGACGCGGTTTCCTTTATAGAATTTTGCATGCGGCGTCGGGCTTGCGCGGGAAAAGTTGCGAACAAGCGCGCTTGCCACGTCAAGGAATCTTCCCTTGAACACCGCGGACGCTTGGACCGGATATTCGCGCGAAGTGGCCCAGACCAAATCCCATCCTTCCCTGTCGGCCCATTCTTGCAAAACCTGGCGAAGTGTTTGGCCGGACGTGACGACCCACGACCGCACTTGGTCGGGTTGACCCGGGGCGGGCTGTTTTTCGTAATCCACGTCGATTTCGGATTCGGGGCTTGCGATTCTGTCGCCAAAGTGCATCGGAGCGTTATGACCCGCACGCGCGCGGCCGGACCGCGACATGACAAGAACCGGGGCGCCGTCATCTTCCATCATTTCGGCGTGCATAAGCGGCATAGCCGCCTGTCCTTCCCAGATATTGAATCCGCGCGGAGCCTGGCGCCCGTGGGTAAGGTTCGCGCCGCCTGAAAATCCCATATCCGCGCCACCGCGCGGCGTGCCGATATTGATATTGTTTTCAACGACAAGGTCGGCGCCAATATGAGACACTATGCGCACATGGTCGTTTTCGTCTTCGGCGCGGCGTACTCCGCTGTCCGTCGCCTGCGTTGCTATTTGCACGTCGGCGTCGCTTCCGGGCGCGGGCCATACCGGCGCCGGCGGGACGAATTGCTGCATTTCAGCATCGGGCACCCAGTGTGTCGGCATAGACGCGAATATGGTCGATGCGTAACCAAAACAAGTCGCAAAAGCCGCGAAAACAAAGATATGTCGGAACATTTATGAACCTTTCCTTATATATTCAGAATTTATTATAACGACTTCACCGAATCGACGCAAGGGGGAAATGAGGCACCGGCAATTATTAAATTGGCAATTAAAACACACGTAATTATTGCCGTTTGATAATTGATAATTGATAATTTTGTGATATACTGTGCGTGTTATGGAAATGGAAATCGTAATTTTATTGCTGTTCGTTATAATTGCTTTGGCGGGCGCCGCGTTGTTCGTCGGCATGACGGCCAGGGGAAAAATCACAACGCTTGAAAAAGTCGTCTCGCGACAAACCGCGCTTCTTACCAAGATGCAGGAAAACTTCCGCGCCCGGAACGCAAGCGACGCCTGCGTCCAGAACGCCGAAATAATTTACCAGGATTTATTGCAGCACATCGCGCCGATTGCAAAGGCTGTCGAGATACCGCCCCGCGAATCCGAACAGCATCCGCTTTGGCGGACGCTTGGCGGGCTTGTGGACGAATATTCGCGCAATCCGTACGTCCTTGAAAGTCTTCGCCGACTTATAAAGCTTGATTCCGACATCGCGCGCGGCACCGATACGTTTCTTTTGCGTTCTGAAAGACTTTTGCATCATCTTGCGACAAGCGACCCGGACGGTCTTCTTGCCGCGACTTTTGCGGACGGATTGCTGGGTCAGGCGATGACGCTTTTATCCCAGGCAAGACAATTGGCGCAGAATCCGTGATTCGTGCCGGCGACCGCTGATTTTGTCAAACGATAAAATTATGATACAATTAAACTGCTTAAAAAAGGATGGAAAATGCCAACAAACAGAAAAACACAAACCACCGGCCACAAGCCGCCAACCACCATGTTGTCGCAATGGATATTCAAGTGGCCCGTAAAATTTGCGTTTATTTCTTTCGGACTTATTTTCGCGGCGGCAATGATTGTGGCGCTTGCGATGCTTTCCGAAAACAGCACCGTGGTCGAAGTTGCGATGCTTTTGTCGTTTACGGCGGCATTTGCCTTTATCATAAGATGGGCGATAAAGAGAACCAACGTAAATCTTTTGTCCCGGCGCGACCTTTTGTACGTATCGACGGGCGCGACCATGATAATGCTTGCGATAAGTCTGCCGATTCTGCTGTTTGTCATACTTGCGGCAAAGGGCACCTTCATATCGTACCAGGGCATGCTTCTTGCGCTTTCGCCCGTGGTTTATTTCGCCATAGTGACGCTTATATTCATTGCCGGGCTTTACATAGTCGGGCTTGTGGTCTTCAACCTTATCGCGATTTACAAATACGCGCGCGCGAACGGCGTGCCGCAGTGGAAGATTCTGTTGACCCTTCCGCTTGGTACGGATTTCCTTGGCTGGCCCGCGTTTATCGCCGATTCGAATAAAAAGACGGCGGACGCGATTACGAATCGCACGCGTTGGTTTGAACGGTTTGTCGGATGGATAATGGTGCGGCCGATGCACGGCGCGATAGTCCTTGTGGCCGTAGTGTTTTCAAGCGGCTTTATGGACATAGAGGGCGCCGCGGTGACGATTATATCTTTGTTTGCGCTTTTTGCTTTGGCGAAAATCTATACGCTTAAAAAGCTTACGCATCACATGGCGGGAATGATTTCCACCATCGCGATTGTCTTTAATATTGCAAGCATCGCACTTGTAATATCCGGCACGGTCCGGGACCCTGCGCCGGCACAGCCGATGGCGTTCCACGCGGCGTTCGAACAAATCGAAATTTCAGAGGTCGAATAAATGCAAACCATAGCAGTCTTTATCGGCGCGACATTTGTAATGTACGTCGGGCGGGGCATATTTCTGCCTTTGCTTGTCGCGGTTTTCTTTTGGTATCTTTTGAACGCGATTGCGGCGTATTACAGAAAGGCTTTGCCGCTTTATGTCAGGGACGGCAAGAAACCGAAACCGGGCGCGGTTGCTTTTGACATATTGTCAAAAGTCATGTCGCTTTTGACATTCGGCGGCCTGGCGTATGCGTTTACGACACAGATAAAGCCGGCGTTCGCGGGCCTTATGACAAGGCTTCCGGAAATTCAGCACCAGCTTTTGAATTTCAAGCATTACCTTTACGACAAGACCGGAATTGCGTTGGATGAAAAAATGCTTCCCGATACGGGCGCGGTCCTGACAAGCATAGGCGGCGGCGTGGCGCAGATTTCGGCGGCGGTCGGTCTTGTCCTTATATACATATTATTCATGTACATAGAACAGAGCACTTTCAAGCAAAAGCTGGCCGCGCTTGTCCCGCAGAAAAAGCAATTGACCAAAGTGCGGTATATAATAAAATCCATTGACGGAAACATGAAGAAATATATGTTTGTGAAAACATTGTCGTCCGCGATAATGGCGATTATTTCGTACATGCTCATGTCGTACATGGGGTTGGAGTTCGCGGGCGTTTGGGCGTTTATCATATTCGTGATGAATTATATCCCGACGTTCGGGACGATTGTTTCGGTCACCCTTCCCGTGCTTTATTCGCTTATAATTGGAAGCGAGGCGGAATTTATAATTCTGCTTGCGTCGGGATTGGTCGCGCTTCAGATACTTATCGGCAACGTGTTTGAGCCGCGGTTGACCGGCAAGACTTTGAATCTTTCGACGCTTGCGATATTGATAAACCTTGTGTTTTGGGGCGTTCTTTGGGGTCCGGTCGGAATGTTCTTTTCCGTTCCGATTCTTGTCGCGGCGTTTATCGCAACGGCACAGTTCGACCATACAAGATGGATAGCGGTGCTGTTGTCGGCAAACGGAGAAATTCCGGCCAAAGAAGGGGATTGACATGCTGGTCCGGCGCGCGCGCATTGGCGATACAGAACAAATCGCCAATATATTGGTGTCATTCCACCAATATTTCCAAAATCTTGATAACGATAACAAACAGATTCGCAAAGACAAGATTGTCCGTGATATAAAAAACCTGTCGTTCACCGGACGGCCGTTGCTGTACATATTTGTCGCAGAAGACGCGGGAAAAATTGTCGGCGCAATTTCATTCTATAACGGATTTTTCACATCATTGGCCGTCGACACTGTATTCCATGTTCCGTACCTGTTTGTAGACCCGGAATATCGCGGCGGACGGGCGCTGTTCCCATTGCTTGGACAGATACGGAATATCGCGATAAAAACAGGCACCAAAAGAATCTGTTTCAGCGTATATGGAAAAAACACCATGGTGCGGAAATTGTACGAACGTATGGGCGCGAAATACTGGGCCGACGAGGACGAGCATTTCATGTTCTATGACGTGTGATTCGAAAATAGTCTCCCATAAAAATCAAAACCCGCAGATTCAAACGGTCTGCGGGTGATTGTTTTTGATTACGCGATTTTTATGTCGTGAATATGTCTTTTTTCAGATTCTTTGTTTATTCAAACTGTTGGCCAAATCATTCATAAATTTATCAATTTCTCTTTCGAAATTTTTATAATCCGGCCTATACGATATTCTGACTTTCAAGAAAGTTCCTTCGAATACCGTCATGAACATTAGACCTTCATATTCTTTACCGCCTAAGATTGTTGCCAATCGGCATTTTCTGAATTTGATATTGTTGAATGTTTCAATCGTATCGGTCTTATCCTTTATATCACATGTCCTAACCCACGAAGGTTCAATTATACTTTGCGACCATAAATCTACGAACTGCCTTGATTCTATACCGTCAGACATGCCTGTTTGCCTGGCATGGAAAAAATATATGTCCGCCCATATAGGACGACGCGGTCCTTCATTATATCGCTTGGAATAGCCTAATCCGTGCTGTCGCCTCTCGTAATTTATTACATATCGTTCACGCTCGGTCGACCAATTACCCAGTTTATCAGGCAGTGCCGATATCAGCCGGATATTCGTATCATTGCTAATATGATTAAAGTTGTTTTCAGCGGCGAACTGGGTTTGCTTTGCTTCAACCCGGGCTAAGCCACTTATCGGCGCAGCGCCTTGCGGCAACACTTTAACGCATCCTGCCAACATAACAAAAACAGAAATCAAAAAGATACGCTTCATTTTATCTCCATGGTTTTCCAGATTATAATCGTTGTATTTGCAAAATAAAAGACAATAATAAATCATACACATGTGTCGTTCGCTGAGATTCCATGTAGTGAACACGTTTTTTCGTTTTTCCTTAATCTTCTTGACAAAAAAGTAAAAATGATTCATACTGCAATCCACATAAACAAAGGATTACGTGATGAAAATGCCAACGACGCTGTCAATTGCAAAAGCGCTTGCCATACTGGCAAAAGATGAATTGAAAGAAATAAAAACCGTCCGCGATGACGCGCGCGCCAAACGCCGCGAAAATTCCAAAGGCAAGGACGATGTTGGCAATATCTGGTGCAATTACAATTATTCGCAAAAGGACAAACAAAAATACAACGGTCAATACGTTGCCTACGACTCCAATAATTACACCCCAGGCATCCAGAAATTCATCAAGTCCGTGGACAAGGACTTTGAACTGATAGCGGTCCAAGTTATGACCGTGCATACAGACCTGCGTGACGTGCATGGATTGCAATGGGGCGAGACAGTACCGCGAGAACTGATAAAATATGATTCGACAGAGAATGGCAGACGCGCCGTTGGCAGAATCATTGTCAAATATGAAAGCAAAGAGTATACAAGCCCCGTGTTGGCGTTGGGCAGTTGGTCCTCGGTTGCCACGGCTTCACAGCTTGCGGCGCTCAACTTCGCGGTCTATATGCGATGGATGGGCTCCCCCGAGGAGGAGAAGGGGACGATTGTCGAGTTTCTTGAAAACCTTGTGGCGCAACACGGCAAACCGACCCGCGCCAAAGTTTTGGCCGGCAAACAAAAAAATCGGCGTGTCAAAAGTTGAATTTTAACCGGATGAAATTCATAATCGGCACAGGCGGTTAAAATAAACCTTTTTTCTTTTTCGGTTCGGTCCCGGCGAATTCTTCAAGCGCCCTTTTTTGCTTTTCGGAAAGTTTTTTCGGAACTTCCGTTCCAATATCAAGATACAAATCGCCGCGGCCGCCGCGCGCGGCCGGCATGCCCTGTGTCCGCATGCGCATGCGTTCGTGAACCTGTGTTCCCGCCGGAATTTTTACGGATAATTTTTTATCGTCGATGGTATCGATTTCGATTTCACCACCAAGCGCAAGCGTCGCAAACGGAACCGCCGCCGTCATGTACAAATCATCGCCTTCGCGTTCGAATATCTTGTCGGGCTGAACGCGCACATCAATATAGAAATCGCCCGCGCTGCCGCCAAGCGGCGCCGCCTCTCCCTTGCCCGCCAGACGCAGGCGCATGCCGTCCATGGTGCCCGCCGGAATCTTTACCTCTATTTCCCGCTGTTTGTTTTTCACGCCGGCATCGCACGCGCCGCACGGCTTTTTAATACTCCGCCCTGCTCCGTGGCATTCCGGACACGGGGATTCCATCGCGAAGAATCCATTGCGAGTGCGGACATATCCGGTGCCAAAGCATTTGTCGCACGACGCGGCGGGCTTTGCGTCCGCGGTGCCGTGTCCGTCGCATTTTTCGCATTTAGTATTGCTTGAAAATTTAATCGTTTCGGTCTTGCCTGTGAACGCTTCGCGAAGCGATACCGTAACCTGGTGCAACAAATCGCGGCCGCGAAGGTCGGTTCGTGTCCGGCGGCTTCCGCGTCCGGCGCCCATACCGCCAAAGCCGGCGGAGCGAAGCATTTCTTCCATCATTTCGGACATGTCCCCGAAATCGCCGCCGAAACTAAATCCGCCGCCAAACGGGTTTCCGCCGAATCCGCCCGCGCCCGCAGACGCGCCGTTGCCCGCGCCGAACGCGGATGCGCCGAATCGGTCGTACGCCGCCCTTTTTTGCGGGTCTTTCAGGATGTCGAACGCGTTGTTGACTTCCTTAAACTTTTCTTCCGCCGCTTTGTCGCCGGAATTTTTATCGGGATGGTATTTAAGGACAAGCCGGTGATACGCTTTCTTTATCTCCGCGTCTGTGGCGCCGACAGGCACGCCCAAAATTTCATAGGGATTTTTCATAGTGCAAATATAAGTAACAATCAATGAAAAATCAAGCCCCTGAAACGGGGCTTGATTCTTTATTTGCCACCGCGACCGGTAATGCGGTGCATTATTTGGGCTTTGGCCGTTTGCTTTTGTTTCTTTTCTATGATTTTGATGACATCGCCGAATGTTTTGATTTTTGCGGTCTCTTCGTCCGAAAGACAAATATCGAACGCGCTGTCAACCCAATGAATAAAATCCGTGAATTCAAATTCGTCCAGTCCCAAATCGGCTTCGATTTTCGCCCCGTTGGTGAACCCGTGTTCATCCACAAGGACTTTGTGATATTTGATAAGCCGGTTTATAAGCTTTTCGCGTATGTTTTGCATTTTTTTCTCCTTTTATTCTATCGCAAGTGCTGCGCACGGTTTATGTATGCGACCTTTTGGGCGACTTTGGAAATATGCGCCAAAGGGTCGCCTTTTTCTTTTTTCACAGGTCCGCACAAAGCGACTTCTATGGCATTGTGCGCGTCCTTGTCTTTCTTTGCGGGTCCGCAAAGAATCGTTCCTATGACTTTGACAAATTGTTCGATGGTTTTAACATTTGTTTTCATACCGACGATGCCGAACGTCTTTTCTGCCCAACGGACAAGGTCTTTGACATCTTCGTCGGTCATGTCAAGGTCCCGTCTTAAATCCGCATCGTCGACAAACCCGTATTCGAATATATCGGCGCCGTGATGATTGTTCAAGCGGGCGATGACCGTCCTTTTAATGCTTGTCGATATTAATACGCGCATTATTATTTCTTGAAAAACCTTTGATGGTCGTCTCATTTTTATTTCTCTTCTTGTTTGACGAATCTTATTTTCGACAAATATAGCATAAATCGGACAAAAGTCAATAAAAAACGGACTTGAATTTCGGCTTCGCTTCCGCTAGATTGCCCGCCATGACCAATAACAAAAACTATTCGGCAAGCGATATTCAGGTTCTGGAAGGCCTTGAACCCGTGCGCCTTCGTCCCGGCATGTATATCGGCGGCACGGATGAAAAGGCGTGGCACCATCTGCCAATTGAAATTCTTGACAACGCGGTGGACGAAGCCGTCGCGGGGTTTGCAAAACGCATCACCGTGCATCTCATAGACGCAAAGACAATTGAAATAAGCGACGACGGCCGCGGCGTTCCGATAGACGACCATCCGACATCACCCGGCAAAAGCGCGCTTGAAATTATATTTTCTTCGCTGCATTCCGGCGGCAAGTTCAACAATACGGTATACAAAACATCCGGCGGCCTGCACGGCGTCGGCGCGGCCGTCGTAAATGCCCTTTCTTCGGAAACGACGGTTACGGTCGCGCGCGACGGACATCTGTGGACATTGAAATTCTCGCGCGGCCAGACAATCGGAAAACTTGAAAAAGGCGCGGCGGCGACGAAAACCGGGACAACGGTCCGGTTTACCCTTGACGACCAGATATTCGGCACCGCGGCGGCTTTCAAACCTGTGAAGATTTACCGCATGGCGCGCGCAAAGGCATACCTTACCCGCGGCGTCAAGATTGAATGGATTTGCAACCCCGAACTTGTTACCGAAGACATGGGGATTGCCGCGTCCGAAACATTTTATTATCCGAACGGCGTTGCGGATTTCCTGGACCAGAAGACGCGGGACAAGCCGCGGCTTCTTCCGAATTTGTTCAACGGGTCGGTGGATTTCCCGGATGATTCCGGGCATGTGGAGTGGGCGATTACCATCCTTACCGATGAAAACGGCGCGGCGTCGGATGATGGTTTTTTAAGTTCTTATTGCAACACGATTTCGACCATCGACGGCGGCACGCACGAATCGGGATTCCGCACCGCTATCACGCGCGGCCTTAAAAACTTCGGGGAAAAGGTTAATAACAAAGCCGCCGCGAATATCGTCGCCGAAGACATGTTCGACAGCGCGTGCGCGATTATTTCCGTATTTTACAAAAGCCCGCAATTCTTGGGCCAGACAAAAGAGAAGCTGTCCAACCCGGAAATCGCGCGATATGTGGAAAAGGCAATAAGCGACCCGTGGGAGATGTTCCTGGCATCCGACCCGAAGACGGCGACGGCGCTGCTTGATTTTGTAAATAATTTGGCGGCGGCGCGGATACGGATAAAACAGGCGAAAGACGTCGCGCGCAAAACGCCGACCAAGCGCGCGCGCATGCCGGCAAAGTTGGCGGACTGTTCCAAACACGGCGTGGCGGGCACGGAATTGTTTATCGTAGAGGGCGACAGTGCCGGCGGCACCGCGAAACAGGCGCGAGACAGAGCGGTCCAGGCCATTATGCCGCTTCGCGGAAAAGTATTGAACATCATGTCGAACAGCGACGAGAAATTCGGCGCGAATAAAGAATTGAACGAATTAATCGACATTATCGGCGCGGGCAGCGGCAAGGATTTCGACGTCGCAAAACTGCGTTATGAAAAAATAATCATCATGACCGACGCGGACGTGGACGGAAGCCATATCGCATCATTACTTATGACATTTTTTTACCAAGCGATGCCGGGGCTTATCCACGGGGGGCATCTGTATCTGTCGTGTCCGCCGCTTTATAAAGCGACGGCGGGGACGGAATCGATTTATGTCGCAAGCGACGAAGAATTGGACGCGCTTCGCAATGGAAAGTTCAAAGGGCGCAGGATTGAAATCTCGCGGTTCAAGGGGCTTGGCGAAATGATGCCTGCGCAATTAAAAGAAACGACGATGGACCCGAAGACGCGCCGCCTGATACGTGTGGAATTGCCGCCAAGGACCGAAGAAGGCGCCGAAGACACGGAAAAAACGCGCACGCTTATTTCCGAACTTATGGGCAAAAAGCCCGAATTTCGATTCCGCTTTATTACGGAACACGCAAAATTTGTAAAGGATATTTTTGTATAGCATGGGCGCGTTTCCATGCGCTTGTGCTTAAAAAAGAGCGGGAAAATCCCCGCTCTTTTTTACAGTTCGGATATTACCGGCCACGGAGAGCAACTTCCGCTTCCAGATTCCCAAGCTGGGTCCTCAGTGCGTCCAAGTCTGTCTTCGTCGCCAAGTTCATCTGATTCAGCTGCTGATTCACCTGGGTATTAATCAGACTGTTGATATTGCTCTGGTTAACAAAGCCAGCGTTGGTCACAATCTGCCTCACGTCATTGTCGCTAAGGCGATTAGCCTGGATAAGGGCAAGAACCTGTGCTTCGGTAAGACCCGGATTCTGAGAAATCCACTGACGAACCTGCGCTTCGGTAAGACCAGGATTGGCAGTCATGTAGTCTCTTATAAGATTGTTAATCTGAGTTTGTGTAAGAC
>WRCO01000005.1 GCA_009783855.1 Alphaproteobacteria bacterium | reverse complement strand
TACATTCGTTGACACTGGTACTGCCAAAATTCACGTCGTGTTGTTCGCTGAAGCGTCCGACAACGCATTCCACACATGCGGCATTGGCCGTTGCAACGTGGAAATTCGCCGCGCAACGTGTAAAACATCGTTCTTGTTTATCATTGAACAATGAGGAAGTGGGCGCGGGGGTATTCAGATAGTTTGCGGGACAGGGGCGTATGCCCGCACAAGTTGTATTGTTCCAGTCGCATAGGTGGTTCTCGACAGATGTCTGACTCCAGTTGACATTGTGCGCATTACTCCACCGCGCATTGTCGCCGGTGCCAGCTGGTATATCTGCGCATGCAGCCTGTGCTGGTTGAACCCACTGACCTGCAGTGCATTGTGTGAAGCATCTGTTCTGGGCATCTGCCGGGGATCGTATATTCTGATAATTTTCGGGGCATAGGGGTGCTTGCTCGTTTGTTGATGTATTGCCATAATTCACGTTGTGTTGAGCACTCCACCGCGCATTATTGCCGGTGTTGGTGCCGTCGCCAGGGACTATATTTATGCAAGGGCTGTGTATTGTTTGAACCCACTGACCGGCAGAGCAGCTTGCAAAGCACTGAGTTATCGCATTGGCTCCTGGGTTGGTATTCCGATAGTTTGCGGGGCACAGGTTTATGGATGATATTGTGCCCCAGTTGACATTGTGCGCACTACTCCACCGCGCATTGTCGCCGGTGCCAGCAGGTATGGGCGCGCATCCAGCCTGTGCTGTTTGAACCCACTGACCGGCATCGCAATGTGCGAAGCACTGAGTTATCGCACTGGCCCCTGGGGGGGAATTCCGATAGCCTTCGGGGCACGGTTCTGCTTTACACGAACTCCCGGGGCAGTAAAAATCTCCTTCACATTCTCTAAGTTGTCCGCTCTGTAAGTCACAAAACTGCCCCTCGGGGCATGCCGCCCCCTGATTACAGAGGGCTTCGGCCATCCCTTTATTAATCATGATAAAAAGACATGCCACGGTTGAAAGAAAAAGTTTTAACAATTTTTGAACCTCTCTCGCTTTATTCGCCTATCTGGTGTGTCCGTAGATCGGTATAACCGTAAACCCGCGGTCAGTCAGATATATCTTATCTTCATCACGTATATGCATTGGGTCTATAAGTCCATCGCCCCAGACGTTTTCATAATCAATCACAAACACCTCCTTGAAAGCGCCGGTAAAAGAAATCATACTGCCGCCACATACAATTTCCCATCCTCCGTTGGATTGTAAAATAACTTTGTTGACATCTCTTTTTGCCAAGCTGTCGCTGACCGCTTGTTTTGTTGCCGGTAATGTCCAGTTTCTCATGTCTTGCCAAGTGATTGGGATTATTGCTGTCCTTTGTTTCGGTGGCACAACCGGTCCCGTTGTATTGCCCGCTTTACCGCATCCGGTAAGGGATGGCAGAAGGAGGAAGACGATGATAATCGTCGCCACCGCGGCGCGTTTACCCCATGCCGGCGTGGTCCATTTTGGCGCTTTGGGTGTTTTTGCGGCCTTGGCAAATTTGCCCTTCAAATCCGCCCCGATTTTCTTCATCGGGTCGATAAGGGATTTGTTTATGTTATAAGGTACTATGCTTTTCATAACATGCTCCTTTTGGTTGTCGGGCAAATGATATTTGCCCCTACATGTTGCCGGGTTGAAAATATTCGCCCCCTGCATTATTTTGTACTTAAATTCTACCATACTTCTCCCGGTTGTCAAGGTTTTTACGGCCCGGTCCTTGTTATACGCGCGCGGTCTGGGCGGCTACAGCCCCATGAATGACTAGAGGCATTGAAACTGCAGACGGTATCAGCATTTGAATTGAACTCCATTTGCACGCCCCTGTTAATAACGTCGTTGGGTACTACGGTGCCTTGAGCCGGTCTTCTGTATATACGCGTGTCGCGGTCGACAAACACAAGTTGGCCAGCGCAATTAACGCGGTCATCATTGTTGTGGTTGGTTTTGCCAGCCTGGGTAAGGTTTCCGTTCACACAGAACAGGAATCCGTTGTCAAAATGGGCGACAAGCCTTGCCTGGGCGTGCAGGCATATTGTGGGATGATTCGCATTGGGGGCACCCATCGAGGTTCGTAGTTCGTCGTCGTTATAGTAGAACAGGCTATTGTTGTTGGCTCTCAATATCTGTGTCGTAAGTCTCTGTCTGTCAACTTCAATGCAGCAATTGCTGTTTGGGTCATTATTAAAGCCGTCCAATGCCCCGCCGATACAGCAATTGGTTATTGTGTTCGTAACATTAAATCGGCGCCTGGGCCAATCGTCAGGTTTCTGGGTTATGTTCGCCGGACAATACCAACCGTCATTGGTCAGGTCTTCACCAGATACGCATTCGGGGGCATCGTCGTCATCCGGGCGTGATAGCGCGGTGCCAGTCGGGCATTCAAAGCCGTAACAGCTGTCACTACTGCCTTCACCACTTCCCGTATTGGCCCTTATCCAGGCAAGAAGGGTGTTCTCAAATTCATTTGTGTGCAGTATGAGAGGGTTGTTGCTTTCGACATCGGGACGCTTGTCGCAATTGCCCCAGATGTGCTCTGCTATCTGACAAGCATCGCGGTTGCTCCAACGTTGCGGTCTCTGATTCTGATCCGGGCCGACATCGTTCTGACAGTTGGAATATCGGCCGCTGCTTCCCAAAGGTATTGGTGCGAAAAATTCAGAGTCCATGATTAGCGTAAGAGTCGCGGGACCTGCCTCGTTAACACAACGATAAACCTCGCTCCAGCAAAGCGAACGGTTCATGATGTTTCTGCGCTGGCGCTGGGTCGGGGTCATGCACAATCCGAATTTTCCGGATATATTGCTGCAATTCCGGACGATGCAGTTTTCGCCGACAAGGCGGCATGTCTGCATAATCTGGTCGAATGTCCGGCGCGTCGCAATCATAGTCATGCCATCCGCCCAGCCTTCGCCCGCCGCTTGACCGCTTCCGCTGTCTTGATGCGGGCTTACCATAAGCGCCGTACAGGCCGTTTGAACATCTGCGCATATCGCGTTTACCGCACGGTCCGCGGCAAGGCCGAAAATCGACACCGAACGTGCGTCAAAGTCTTGGAAAGATTGCGCCGTGCCGCTTATGCATTGGGCAACGATGCCCGTGCACGCCTGTCGCATGTCTTCCAATTTGCGGCCCTGTTGAACACGGATTTGGGGAATCGCGTCTTCCAGGAACATCATCCACGCGTGGTCCGCAATCTGTTCGCACCCGGCCATCGCCGGTTCGATATATTTGCGTTTGGAATGAAGAAACTGAACAAACGGAGTATTGGCGCGCGCCCAAGTCTGACCGACGATGGGACGCGCCACGCCGGCGCCGACTACACTATTGCCGCCACGGGTGACCGTGCCGCTGAAGCCAAGTCGGAAAAGCTCTCCCGTCAATATCGGATTACCGGTTCCCGGGTCGATGAATATCCCCGTCGGGTCAAGACACCGGTCAAGCCCCGCTCCGCACACCGCCGCATCGGAAAGCATCGTAATCATACGCCGGCGGCATGTAAGAATATCGTCCGCATTGCGGGTTTGGAAATTCTGCAAACGCGCGATGTCAAGCAATGCGTGGCCTTCGTTAACCCTTTCGCGCGCGCGTTCGAAAAGCCCGGCGAACGCCCGCGACACGGCGTTGCAATCTTGTTCAATCGCCATCTGGTACGCGGATTCCACAATCGGAATGTCGCCCGGCGCGCAGACTTCGGCCGCGATTTCACGGCATACGGGAAGCGCGGCGCGGTGAAGGGCCTCACCCTCAAGCATAGTCATGTCCGCGCCCGCCCGCATGTCAATCGAATCGAACGGGTCGGTGAAATCCATGGAAATATTTATCGCGGCAAGCGACCTTTCAATCACCTGACTCTCCGTGGTATTGCGAAGGCTTTCCATAATGCTGTTAAGCAGGTGCGCCGATTCGGACAAATCAAGCATGCCGTGGAACGCTTCTTCGCCTTCGGTCGCGCGCATTATCGCTTCGGCGTCTTCGCGGTCCATCGCGACGGTCAAAAGGTTTGCGTTAAAATCTTGAATCCGGTCGTTGAATTCGTCAAGCTGTCTTCGCATGCCGTCGAATTCGCGCGTGCGCGCCGAACACGCGCAGCGTTTCAATTGAGTGTCCTTGTTCGCGCAAAGTTCGTCCATACAGTGAAAGAAAGCATCGCGGCACGCGCGGTATCCGCCGCCGGCGACGGTTGCGCCTGTGTCGGCGGTTGCCGCCGACCGGGCGATGGCGGTGCGCGTGGGCGCGGCGCGCGCAGTGCGGGCGGCGGTGGCGCCGGGGACCGCAGTCCCGCGTACAGGCGTCATTGCGCCGCGAACGGCCGTTTGCGGAATTGCGCTTCGCGCCGCGGGTGCGGGTACGGCGGTGCGCGGCTGTGCGACGGGGGTGGCGGCGGCGCGTGGGATGCCTGTCTCGGCTGTGCTGCGCACAGATGGGTCGACGGCGCTTCTTGCCGCGATGGTGCGCCCCCCTTCGCCAAGGCTTCGGGCGGCAGGCGCTTGGATTGTGGCGCGCGCGGTCTGTCCCGCCTGGGGCGCTTGGGCGGGGGCGGTTCGTTCGCCGACCCCCCCTCCGCGGCCGGTCGGCGCGGATACGGGCGCCGCGGATGGCGCGGTGCGTTGGTCTCTTGGCTGTGCTTGCGCGCTTTGCGTGGCCGCGCCCGCGGGCGCCGCGCGCGTGGCTGCGCGCGCTGCGTCATAATCAAGCGCATCGGGGCGCCCCCCTTCGCCAAGGCTACGGGCGGCAGGCGACGACACGTCTGCATGCGCAAGACCGGACGCGACAAAAACAATCGCGAAAAATGCAGTGGCTTTTTTCATTTCCTTATAAAGAATTAAAGCAGATTTGAACGGGGCAGGGCAAGGGGAAAATATATGGTGGCTGGTGGTTGGTGCCGGTGGTTGTGGGGTCTTCACTGCACCCCTATGCTAAAGCTACGGGTGGCACTCCTTCGCCTTATACTGCTTATCATTTCGGGCGGCGAAGCCACCAGAAGCCTTGGCGAAGGGTGGTGGGCATAAGAGGACTTGAACCTCCACGAATTTCTTCACAACGACCTCAACGTTGCGCGTCTACCAATTCCGCCATATGCCCAAAGTTTTTAGAGGTTACTATAAGAATTATTTTTTTTCAAGTCGTTTTTATGATATAATCAACCGAGATATAAATAGGAGAAACCATGAAAAAGTTCCTGACAATGGTGCCTTGTGCACTGCTTTTGGCTGTGCCGGCATCCGCCGCAACGTTCTATACCGGGCAAACGTCGCACAGTCCGCAATTCCGGTACACTCCGACGGGCGCGTCGCCGATGACGCGAACGGCACAGCATAACCAATGGTCTCCGGCGCCGCAGCAACGGCACCCGGGTATGCAAACCCACACCATGCACCAGCGGCCACAGCAAGTAATGCCGCCGCAACAACAGGCGTCGTCCGCAGAAGGTTTTTCATTAAGCGCGGGATTGTCGCATCAATACGCGATGTGGGGATTTGATATGAAGACCATCGGGTCAAAGCTTCATTATGACAATATTACGTGGAACGTGTTTGATGCCGGAATTCGGTACGGATTCCGCACCGGCGACGTGATGCTTCGCCTTGACGGGGGACTTCGGTACGGGACGCAGATGGGCAACTCCACAATGGTTGACGACGACGTTACCAACGGCGGAACCGTGTATGACTTTCTGTACGACCCGGACACGGAAGAATTTCTTGGGTACCTTGTGGGGCAGGCGCTTTCGGTCGGACGTTCGACCGGCGGTTCTATGTTGGGGTATAGTGTCGGCATCACGCTTGCCGACCAGTTCCAGTTCGGCAGAGTGCGCGTAAACCCCGGCATCGGATGGCGCCATCTTTCGTACAATCTTAAAACGGACCGCAACAAAGGCATGGCGATGTCGATTGCCACGGAAGGGTCCGCGACCACATGCTTTGTCGTTCCCGGAACACAGGAGCTTCAATGCATCCCCGTCATATTGGTAAATACCGGCGGCGATAATTGGGCGATTATTACGGAAGAGGGACAGCTTGTAAACGGAAACGTATACATCGGAAACAATTATTCATACAACCAATCGGGGACAAGCCACGATTATAAAATCGAATGGGCGGGGCCCTTTGTCGCGCTTGAATTGGAATATGAAGTTAATCCGAACAATATTATGACGGGTCGTCTTGAAATCGGGCTTCCGGGATATTCGGCGATTGGAAATCAACCGTATCGCATAGACTGGGCGACAAGCAATCCGATACGGGATTCCGCCGGAATCGGATCGGCGTTTCATATCGGACTTGGCGCGAATTGGATGACTGCGGTTTCGGACAATATCATGCTTACGTTCGGATTCTCGCTTGACCATTATTCGGTAAGCGGCGCCGAAGCAAAGCTTTCGCTTAACGGGGCGTTCTGGGAAGCGCGGTATTGGGCCGACATAAACAAGAATTTCGATGGAAGCGAAACAGCGGCGCTTAACGACCCGACATCCGAAGCAAGCAGTATCGCCGGATTGTTCGCGGATTGCCCGAATTGGATATGCAAGGACAAGAACGAAATTGATTCCGTGTACCGGTCGATGGGAATACGCATAGGCTTGGCGGCAAGGTTTTAATTTTTGCGCGCGAAAATAGAGCAAAGAGCACAGATAAATGCTGAGATTAAAAAGATATTTTACGGATATTAAAAAAGCATCTGTGCTTTATGCTCTGTGCTCTGTGCTCTTTGTTTGCGGCTTTGCCGCAAACGCATCGCCAAACATGTCGCACACGGTATCGGTAAAGACCGAAGCCGCGTCCGCGTCCGCCGCGCGAACCGCCGCGCATATCCAGGCACGCCGCGCCGCGTTTGAAAACGTGCTTGTCCGGTATGCCGCATGGCCCGAAATCGAACGCCTTTCCGCGGAAACGCGCGATTCGGATATACTGAACCTTGTCGGAACTATGTCCATTGCGGACGAAAGACAGGCCGCGACGGCTTATTCCGCGACAATAACAATCACGCTTGACCGCGCCGCGTCCGCACGGCTTTTGGCGGAACACAATATATCGAACCGGCTTGAAATTCAAGACGACCGCGGATTGCGGACGAACGTGGTGTTCAACGCATCCGGCGGACTTCGCAATTGGATGGACCTTGTCCGCGACCTTAACGAAGCCGGCGCATGGTCCGATTTGGATGTAAGGATTTCAAGCATATGGGGACCGCGAATATCCGCGACAATACGCCCCGGTCGCCGCGCCGCATTCGTAACATCAATGCGCAGCGCCGGCTGGACGGTGCAAGAGCGCGAAGGAGTCCTTTGGGCAAGCAAATAAGTACCGGGAGGGAGAAAGACATGAGGCTTATCGGAACAATTTTAATGACAATAAGTCGCACGCAAGTCGCGCCTTATGCGTTGCGTCTTACTCCTTATGTTTCGCGTCTTGCGATAATCGCGATGTCTTCTGTGTTTCTGTTTACATCCGCCGTTCGCGCGGACGAATGGGATGCCTGGGACGATTGGGATGACGATTCTTGGACCGAAGAAGTTTGGGAAGACGAGGATTGGGACGACTGGTGGGGCGATGAATATGAAGCTCCCGCAGAAACAGTCGCAGCTGTAACCGTTGCGACGCCCGTTGCCGAACCGGCTGCGTCCGTCGAATCCGCCGAATCCGGCGCGCCCGTTGCCGCCGCAGAGCGCACTCGTGGTCTTGCGTCCCGCGTGGACACGAATGACGAAACGCCGCGCCGCCGCGTCGGGCCGACCCGCGCAGACGGTGCTGCTACGGCCGCGCGCATCGGCATGATGCCCGGCCATGTCGTTGCCAGAACCGCCGAAGGCGCCATCGGGGTGGCAAGGGCCGCGCCGACCCGGACAACTTGCACCGACCGGGATAATCCATTTGTAATCTGGGAAGATAAAGACGCATGCAAGATAAAAGAATGCGCGGAACTTGGCGATTTCGTATTGTACGGCAAAGGCACCGATAATCCGCAATGCTTGCAGGCATGCACTATATGGGGTGGAACCGCAACGCGCGCATGGACAGGTAACGATTACGGCGTATGCGGAAGCGGCGACAAGATTGAATGCGACAGCGGATTTGTTTCGGTCAACAACCGCACGTCCGCATCCGGCATGGAATTCAAACACTGTATCCCCGTCGGCGCGCGAACCGGAAGATGCACGAACGACGGCGAGATGAGGGTATGCGACCTTCGGCTGGTATCGGGCGGACAGGCACAGCAATTCTGTGAAAACGGATATTGGAGCCAATGCACAGTGGGACGTTTTTGTGGAAGCGACCGCCGCGAATCCAATCGCCGCGAAGTCTGGACAGTCATAGACAGGCGCGACAGACGAACATCAACTTTTGATTGTATATAAAAATCCCGCCGAAAGGCGGGATTTTTAAGTGTTGAATTATTGTGCCTGTGTGCCATATTTGCAAACTCTTGACAAAATCAGATTCAGCGCCACAATAATTTTTGCCGCGTTTCTTGCGATTCGGAAATTTTAGGGTATAATTCCTTTGTAATTTCAAGAGAGGAGACAGAATGAAATTCTTACAGCGTTATGCAAATATTGCAAAAAAACGGGTCCCGGATGAAAATGCTGCAGCACGGGATTCGCGTCACAAATACGTGGCGTGGCGTCAGGATAAAAAATTACAGGGCGTTATAAACTGGTACTTTATGCGCGTCCAAAAAGCAGAGAGCGTCAAAGACGCCGCCTGTGCCGCGTTCTTGATTCAAGATGCGAAAGAGGGACTGTCAATGTTCGTGCAAAGCGATTTGAAAGGACCCGTCGCCGAAAAGCGCGATTTCATAAACTGTATAATCCACAGCCGCAACGACCGCGTTTTTGCCGGCTGATTACCGACAATTTATCATATTTTTCTTGCATTTAACAAACTGCGGGGGTATAATCCCCGCACGCCTTTGGGCGAATAACACAGTTGTTTTCCAAGTTTCTGTCCCCCACGGGGTCTGTCCGGAAAACGACGAGGATAAACAGAAACGCTCCGCCTTCGTTGCCGCTACGGCGCGATTAATTCCCCGACGAATTACGGCGCGTCCTTTATACAAGGAGCAAAACAATGGCACTGCCTAAATTTTCCATGAAGCAATTGATGGAGGCCGGCGTTCATTTCGGTCACCATACTCGCCGCTGGAACCCCCTTATGACACCGTACGTTTACGGTATCAAAGACAAAATCCACATCATCAACCTTAACAAAACCGCGCCGCTGTTGCATAACGCGCTTACCGCGGTTGAAGCCATCGCGGCCGCCGGCGGAAAAATACTGTTCGTCGCGACCAAGCATCAGGCAAAGGAAATCGTAAAAGACGCCGCCGTGCGAAGCGGACAATTTTACGTCAACAACCGCTGGCTTGGCGGAATGATGACCAACTGGTCCACCGTGTCGCAATCCATCCGCCGTTTGAAAAAATTGGAAGCGGACATCGAAAACGCCGACAAATTGGGGCTTACCAAAAAAGAAGTCCTTAACATGACGCGCAGCGCGGAAAAACTTCGCGGCGTGTTCGGCGGAATCCTTGACATGCACGGCGTGCCACAGGCGGCGATAATCATCGACGTGCCGCGCGAATACAACGCGGTGCGCGAAGCCAAAAACCTTGACATGCCTATCGTTGCGGTATGCGATACCAACGCGAATCCGGAACTTATCGATTATCCGATTCCAGGCAACGACGACGCGGCGCGCGCGATTCAGCTTTACTGCGACCTGTTCGTCGATGCGATTCTTTCGGGGCTTGAAAAACGTCTTGGCGGGAATCAGGGCAAAAAGGTATCAAGCGAAATAAAAATGACCGACGCCGAAAAATTCGAAGAGCACGAAAAAGAAAAATTCGCAAAAGAAAAATCCAAAACGTCCGAAGCGCGTGAAATCCGCCGCGAAAAAATGGAACATAAATTCGAAGAAAAACAGGAAGAAGAGGTGGCGGAATGATGGTACAACAACCGCAAATGGTTACAAGCAGCACCGGGATATCCTGTATGGCAATCATGATTTCGGAAACGTCGACCGTTACGGTTTATGAAGCGTTCTCGGAATCGGGGCGACAGGTTCACGCGGCAAAACATGTCGATTGCGATACCGTCGGTCCTTGGTGCGAAAGTATTGCAAGCGCGATTAACCTTGCCACGAAACTTGCGATAACCCGCCGCAATGAAATCAAAAAACAAAAAAAGATGGAGAAATAAAATGAGCAAAAAAATCATCGGAAACCAAATGAGCATTGTCACAAGCAGCGCCGGAACGGAATTCGGCACGCTGTTCGCCCTTTCGCGGGACAAATATAATCTTGTCCATAACGAACACACAAAAATTTACGAAACGCCTTCGGGCACGTACATAGCGCAATACAAAATGGAAATGGACGATGTGGGCACGTTCGGTCCCGCGTGCACTACGCCCGGCAATGCGTTTCTACAGGCGAAAAATGTATATCAGTCCAGATTGAGACGGGCGAATGCGCTGAAAAGATAAAAAGGAGAGCAGAAATGGCAAATATTACAGCAGCGCTGATTCAAGAACTGCGCGAAAAAACCGCCGCGGGCATGATGGATTGCAAGGCGGCGCTTACCGAAAATAACGGCGATATTGAAGCGGCGGCGGACTGGCTTCGCCAAAAGGGCATCGTAAAAGCGGCGAAAAAAGCCGACCGCGTTGCGGCGTCCGGCCTTGTCGCGGCGGCGAAATCCGACGACGGCGCATTCGGCGTTATTGTCGAATTGAACGCGGAAACGGACTTTGTGGCCAAGAATGAAATGTTCCAGAAACTTGTCGCGGACACCACCGCCAAAGCGCTTGAATTAAAGGGTGATTTTGACGCGGTTGCCGGCGCCACTTCCGACGACATTAAAAACACTATTTCGACAATCGGCGAAAACATGACTCTGCGCCGCATCGCATCCGTTACGGGCGACGCTGTTTATACCTATGTTCACAACGCGCTTGTTCCGGGCATGGGACAGATTGGCGTGGTGGTCGCGATAAATGGAGATACGGCACAATCCGCGGAAATCGGGCCGAAAATTGCAATGCATATCGCCGCAAGCAAACCGGAATTTGCGACAATTGACCAAGTCGACCCGAATTCAGTCGAACGCGAAAAGAAAGTGTTCATCGAAAGCGGCGCGACCGCGGGCAAACCGGAACAGGTTGTCGAAAAAATGGTCGAAGGCCGGATTAAGAAATACTATGGCGAATCCGTTTTGAACGAACAGCCGTTCGTCATGGACCCGGATAAAACAGTCGGTGCGGTGCTTGCCGCCGCCGGGTTGACTTTGGCGGGTTTTGCGTACTATTTGCTTGGTGAAGGCATTCAAAGGAAAGAGGACAACCTCGCGGACGAAGTCGCCAAAATGCTTGGCTAAAAAAATCCCGCGAAAGCGGGATTTTTTGATTTTTACAATACGATATTGTATAATGCGAAAAAGGAGACTGTAAAATGTCAATTATCCCAAAAGACTGTGTCGGCGAACAATATGCGGATGACGTCGCGCTTGTATTCAAACCGTCCGAAATGATTGTTTCCCAAAAAACAAAATATCAACAGGTGGATATCGTCCGCACGCCAACATGGGGACAGATTCTGTTTCTTGATAATCTGTTGATGAAGACCGAAAACGACGGACACATAATCAACGAAATGATTGTCCATCCCGTCATGCTTACCGGGACGGTAAAGAAAAAAGTGCTTGTGGTCGGCGGCGGCGAAGGCTTCACAACCACGGAATTATTGAAGTACGGCCATATAGAAAAAATCGACGTCATTGATATAGACACCGAATTCGTCGATATATGCAGAAAATATTATCCAAAGCAGACGAAGTGTTTCGACGACCCGCGCGTGCGCCTTATATCGCAAGACGGTCTTGAATACCTGCGCTCTACATCCGAAATTTACGACGCGATTTTCATAACGCCGACGGACCCGCTTGGGCTGTCGAATCCGCTTTTCGTGGACGAGTATTACGAACTGTGCCGTGCGCGCTTGTCGGACGACGGCATTTGCCAGACGGACGCATATATGCCGTTCTATAAATACGGCGATATTGATTACGCGGTGATAAGGAAAAATATGGCGAAATATTTTCCCATCACAAAGGTCTATATCGCAACCGTTCCGACGTTTCCGGGCGGCTTGTTTTCGTTTGTCATGGGGTCCAAAAAATACGACCCGATTGCCGACCAAAAAAAGCCGGAATTTGATATAAAAACCCGATATTATAACGGCGGTATTCACAAGGCCTGCTTTGCCCTTCCGCAATTTATGTTGGACAGAATCGACGAAGAATAGAGCGGAATTTTTATGATATAATTTAATATAAGGGGTCAGATATGAAGAACGAACTTTTGCACGAATTACAACAGCGCGGATTTATATATCAGTGTTCGAATCTTGACGGGCTTGCCGCCGCTTTGAACGCCGGTCCCATCACGCTGTATTACGGCGCCGACCCGACGGCGGATTCGCTTCATTACGGGCACATTGTTCCGATATTGCTTGCGCGGTGGTTTCAGAAATTCGGGCATCAATTAATCATGCTTGTCGGTGGCGCGACGGGACGTATCGGCGACCCGTCGGAACGCGATACCGGTCGTCCGATGCTTACCGAAGAACAGTTGAAGCGCAATCTTGCCGGGTTGCGACGGTCTTACAAAAAAGTTTTGGGCAATAACAAATTCCTTATGGTCGACAATTACGATTGGAATAAAAAATACAGCCATATCGGTTTCTTGGAGGAATTCGGAACGTCGTTCACCGTTGCGCACATGCTGTCTATGGAATCCGTTAAGCGCCGCCTTGAACACGGGATGACGTTTTTGGAATTCAATTATATGACTATTCAGGCGGTCGATTTTTACGAACTTTATAAAAAGCATAATTGCGTTTTGCAAATATGCGGTTCGGACCAATGGGGCAATTCCATCATGGGCATCGAATTGATTCGTAAAAAATTACAGAAGGAAGTGTTCGTGCTATCGGTGCCGCTTATTCTGGATTCAAGCGGCGCAAAGGTCGGAAAATCCGCCGGCAACGCCGTATGGATTAACGAAGACAGAACTTCGCCGTACGAATATTACCAGGCTTTCCGCAATGTCGCCGACAGTGATGTCGATAAGTTTTTGAAGATTTATACGGAACTTCCGCTTTCCGAAATTGCGAAATTATCGGCGTTGCAATCCGAAAAAATAAACGAAGCGAAAAAGATACTGGCGTTCGAAGCGACAAAGATGATTCATGGCGCCAAGGCGGCGAAAGCCGCGGCGGATGCGGCGGCGGCGCTTTTCGCGGGCGGGACAAACGCAGAGGCCGTGCCCACCGCGCAGTTAGCGGTTGGTGGCAAGCAGTTAGCGGTTGTCGATTTCATAGTCGATGCGGGATTGGTGTCGTCAAAGGCCGAAGCGCGTCGTTTGATAGAACAGGGCGGACTGATTGTCGCGGGTGAAAAAATCACGGATGTAAAAGCGACCATCACGCCCGCCGAAACCGTCATGCTGCAAAAAGGAAAGAAAACGTTTTTGAAAGTGATTGTTAAGTGACCAGTTAAATGTTATGCAAACAAAAATTTTTATATGCGTTGATTGTTACAACTGGCTACTGGTCACTGGTTACCGGTCACCCCGTGTATGCAAGCGAACTTGCCACCGTGCGCGCGCAGATAAGACAGGTCGAAGCACAGCAAAGACAGCTTGACGCACAGGTTCAGCAATCCGATGCCACCGTCGACCGGACGCGCCGCGACCTTGTCCGCATTGCGACGCGGGTGGACGGCATCGAAGCGGAACGCGCGACAATACAAAACAATATCGCGGAACTTGACGTGCGGCGCGAAGCGCTCACCCAATCCATCGCCGAAAACCGGGTGCGGATTTCCGAAGCGGCGGCGGCGATTCTGATGATGGCGATGGCGCCCGTGACGGCGACAGACGATGCGCGCGAATATATTCTGTCGACTATTCTGCTTGCCGGAATTGCGGACAGTTTCGATGCCGAAATGCGCCGCGCGGCAGAGCAGGCCAGAGAACTTGAACGCGTCCAGCAACAGCGCCGCGCAGAGCAGGCGCGGCTTGACCGAACCGCGGCGCGGTATGCGGCGCAGCGGGCGGAACTTGACCGGCTTCTTCGCACGCGCACGGCCCAGAACGAAAGGCTTCGCGCACAGCAGAATGAAATGCAGCGAACGCTTCGCGGCCTTTCCGCGCGCGCGCGCAACCTGTCCGAACTTACCGTCGGGATTTCCGGCGCCGCGGTTTCCGTGGATTCATCGTTCGCGACGCGACGCCTTCGCCCGCCGGTATCGGGCCGCCTTGTAATGCGGTACGGCGAGCGGTCGGCGCTTGGCATAACGTCAACCGGATGGCGCGTGCGTACGCGCGCGTCGGCGCTTGTCACCGCGCCGGCGGACGGCCGCGTTGAATTCGCGGACAGTTTCCGCGGATACGGCCGCGTCCTTATCATCGCGCACAAGAATTCATACTATTCCGTTTTGACCGGCATGGCGACGACGGATGTCATGATTGGGCAAGACGTGCTTGCCGGCGAACCAATCGGCAGAATGCCCGAGGGTCAGGCGGAGATGTACCTTGAAATGCGCCGCGGAAACCGCACCATCGACCCGGCAAGGATTTTCACGGAACCAAGATAACCGGTGGTTCGTGGCTTGTGCTGGTGGCTTGTGGTTGTCTGTTATGGCGGGCATCTTATCCCAACCACGAACCACAAGCCATCGGCACGAGCCACGAACATTCCACCTTGCAACCTGTCGTTTTTTCCGCTATATTTTTCTGGCAAAAAAGGATTCTTTATGAAAAAGATGATGTTGTTCGTGTCCGCTGTTATTCTTGTGTCCGGATTTGTTGTTTTCGACGCGTTCGGGTCGACAAGGGCATCGGCAAGAAACAGAGAGCCTGTCACAAGACTTACCGATGAACAGATTTATGCCGAACTTAAAAAATTCGCCGCCGTGTTCGAAGCCGCGCGCGCGAATTTCGTCGAAGAAGTCGATGAAAGAAAAATTCTGGAAGCCGCGATGAACGGCATGCTTGCGGCGCTTGACCCGCATTCGTCTTATCTCAACGCCGACGATATGCGGGATTTTTCGGACAGGACGTCCGGCTCGTTCGGCGGCCTTGGCATCCAAGTCACGGCCGACCGCGGCGTGATTCGCGTGATTTCTCCGATTGACGACACGCCCGCCGCACGCGCAGGGATTCAGGCCGGCGACCTTATCACCCACATCAACGGCGAACAGGTAAGCGGCCTTACGTTAAGCCAGGCCGTCCGGCAAATGAAGGGACGCCCCGGCACGACCATCCGCCTTACCATCATCCAGGACGGCCGCGCGCCGCGCACCATTACACTTACCCGCGCGATTATAAGGGTCAAGTCAGTCCGGTTCGAAACAAAGGGCGAAAACAACGATGTCGGCTATATCCGCATTTCGGATTTCGGCGCGCGGACTACGCGGGAATTGCGCGACGCCATAACCGCTTTGGAAAAGAAGAATGTAAAGGGATACATAATCGACGTACGCAACAATCCGGGCGGCTACCTTACCGCGGCGGTCAACGTTGCGGATGCGTTCCTTGACGGCGGCGACATAGTGTCTACGCGCGGTCGCGGCGGCCGGGAAATGGACATCGCGCGCGCGCGGCCCGGCGACATGGCGAACGCCAAACCGGTCGTCGTGCTTGTGAACCACGGGTCTGCGTCCGCTTCTGAAATCGTTGCCGGCGCGATACAAGACAACCGCCGCGGCATAGTGATGGGAAGCCGCACATACGGCAAAGGCAGCGTACAGCAACAAAAACCGTTCGCGGACGGCACCGCGATTCATATAACGGTCGCGCGGTATTTTACTCCGTCGGGCCGCGAAATCCAATCCGAAGGAATTATCCCGGACGTCGAAGTTCTGCATTCCCGGGTCGAAGTTCTTGAACGCCGCCGCGATATATTTGCCGAATCGACGCTTATCGGCGCTTTGGAAAACCGGTCGAATCGAAACAGGGACAGGAATCAACGCGCGGCGGATGCCGATGAAGACGAAGGGCCGCTGTCGGATGAAGAGCGCGCGCGCCGCGATTACCAGCTTAACCGCGCCATAGACATGGTGCTTGCGCTGTACAGGCTTACCCCGCCGCGTGAAACAACAACTGGCAACTAAGGTTGCTAGTTGAATAATATGTCATGAGCAGAAAAACAGAACAAATTATCACTGACGGAAACTGGGCGGCGGCGGACGTCGCGTACCGGCTTTGTGAATTCTCCGCAATCTATCCGATAACGCCGTCGTCGCTTATGGGCGAACTTGCCGACGAATGGGCGTTCCAGCACAAGAAAAACATATGGGGAACAATTCCCGGCGTTATCGAAATGCACAGCGAGGGCGGCGCGGCCGGCGCGCTTCACGGCGCTTTGCAAATGGGCGCGCTTTGCACGACATTCACGGCGTCGCAGGGATTGCTGTTGATGATTCCGAACATGTACAAAATAGCGGGCGAGGCGACGCCCTTCGTCATGCATGTCGCGGCGCGCGCGGTCGCGACGCACGCGCTTTCCATTTTCGGCGACCACAGCGACGTCATGGCCGTGCGGCAAACCGGGTTCGCCATGCTGTCGTCGCACAATGTTCAACAGGCGCACGACATGGCGGCGATTGCGCATGCGGCGACGCTTCGCTCGCGCGTGCCGTTCCTGCATTTCTTTGACGGGTTCCGCACAAGCCATGAAGAATCTCGTTTGAAAAGATTGTCGGACGACGATTTGCGAAAATTAATCCCGCAAGAATTATTGCTTTCCAACCGCGCGCGCGGAATGACGCCGGATGCGCCGACTGTCCGCGGCACCGCGCAGAATCCGGACGTGTTTTTCCAGGGGCGCGAAGCGGCGAACAAACTGTACGACGCGGTGCCTGACATAGTCGAAGACGTTATGAAAGATTTCGAAAAAATCACCGGCCGCAAATACGGGCTTGTCGATTATATCGGTGATGCGAATGCGGAAAACATAATCGTCGCGATGGGAAGCGCGACGGAAACTATCACCGAGACGCTTGCCCATTTGCCAAAGGGCGCGGGACTGATCGCGGTGCATTTATACCGGCCGTTTCCGACGCGCGCGTTTCTTGCGGCGCTTCCAAGGACGGTGAAAAATATTGCCGTCCTGGACAGAACGAAAGAACCGGGCGCGATTGGCGAACCGCTGTATATGGACGTTGCGGCGGCATTGAAACAAATGGAAGAGGGGGAATAATCATGAGCCACGACACAATGTACGCGGTATCGCAAGCGATGATTTTCATATGCGGGGCAAGCGCGATTTATCTTCTTTCGCGGAACGATAAATACAGCAAGTACGGCGTGGCAATCGGCTTGCTTGGCCAGCCGTTCTGGTTCTACAGCGCGATTACGGATATGGCGTGGGGCATATTTTTGGGCAACTTCATATTCACGTATTCGTATGCAATCGGCGTTTATAATTTCTGGTTTCGTAAAAAGAGCGAAGATAAAAAATGCAAAAAAGTATAAAAATTTTCGGCGGGCGGTACGGACTTGGGTCCAAAGAATTCAAACCGCGCGATGTAAAGGCCATCGTCCTGAATATGATGACGGGAACGCTTCGCCATAATTTCACCGTCGGAATTACGGACGATGTGACGGGGCTGTCGCTGAAAACGGACCCGGCATTCGCCAACGACGACGAAGGGTACAAGTCCGCGATACTGTACGGCATCGGGTCGGACGGCACGGTCGGCGCGGTGAAGAATATTGTCAAAATCGTCGGCGACAATTCAGATTTGTATCCGCAATCTTATGCCGTTTACGATTCAAAAAAATCCGGCGGACTTACCGCGTCGCATTTGCGCTTTGCGCCGACGCCGATACGGTCGCAATATTTGGTCGAATATGCGGATTTTATTTCCGTGTCGAATTTCATGATTGCGCAAAGATTCAATGTGTTCAAGGGGCTGCGCCCCGGCGGCACCGTGATGATAAATACGCACCTTGCGCCGGACGAAGCGTTCGCGAATCTGCCGCGCGACGTGCAAGAGCATTTGATACGCATGCGCGCAAAGGTTTATTTTCTTGATGCAGGCCGCGCGGCGCATGATTTTGGTCTTGGCAATCGCATCAATACTTTCATCATGTTGAATTTTTTCAACCTGACGAATATCATCGACCCGAAAATCGCGGCACAGGATGCAAAATCCGCGATTGAGAAAACGTATAAAAAGAAAGGCGACGAAATCGTCGCGGCGAATATTGCGGCGGTGGACAGGGCCGCGGAATTCTTGACCGAATTCACATTGCCGTCCAGTCCGTCCGGGTTTGCGCCCGACTGGGTGCCTGCGATGACGCATGACGCGCCCGCGGCGATTGCCGGAACGCTTGGCGAAATCGCGGCCATGCGCGGAAACGATTTGCCGGTTTCCGCGTTCAAAAATTTCGGCGAATTTCCCACGGGCACATCCAAATATGAAAAACGCCGCATTTCGGAACGCGTCGCATGTGTTGATTTGGATGCGTGCATACAGTGCGGAAAGTGTTCCATGCTGTGCCCGCACGCCGCAATCCGCATGGGCGTATGCCCGAAAAAAGCGGCAAGCAAGTCGCCCGTAAAATTTGTTCCGATGAAGACAACGGAACTTGGCAACGATTTGGCATTCACGCTTGCCATATCTCCGGCCGATTGCACCGGGTGCCAGGTGTGCGTAAAAAACTGTCCGGTCAAAGCGCTTAAGATGATTCCGATTGCCGACGCGGACCAGGCGGCGTTCGATGCGGCCGTAAAGTTGCCGCCTGTGCCGCGATGCAAATTAAATCTTGATTTGCCAAAGCACATAGAGCTGTGCGAACACTTGTTCGAATTTCCCGGCGCGTGCGCGGGCTGCGGCGAAACGCCATATATAAAACTTATCACGCAGCTGTTCGGCGACCGGATGGTCATCGCGAACGCGACCGGGTGTTCGTCCATATACGGCGGCAATCTGCCGACGACTCCGTACACGACGAACGCGTGCGGACGCGGACCCGCGTGGTCGAATTCTTTGTTCGAAGACAATGCGGAATACGGACTTGGGATGCGGCTTGCGCTTAATCAAAAACAGCATGCGTTGAAAAATCTGTTGTTTGAATTGGAATATCCGGCGCCGGAAAAACTGTTCCATGAAAAAAACGTCGAAATCATGCGCAAAAACGAATCGGATGTGCGCGCATGGCTTGCCAAATCGAAAAATTCCCGCGCGCTTGAGGCGGCGTCGCTTGCCGACGCGCTTGTCGATAAATCCGTATGGCTTGTCGGAGGCGACGGGTGGGCGTACGACATCGGATTCGGCGGACTGGACCACGTTTTGCACAGCGGTCAAAATGTGAATATCCTTGTGCTTGATACCGAAGGGTATTCCAATACGGGCGGTCAGCAATCAAAGGCGACGCCGTTCGGCGCGTCGATGAAATTCGCGGTCGGCGGCAAGGACAGCCAGAAAAAAGATTTGGGATTAATCGCGATAATGTCCGGCGCGTACGTCGCGCAAATCGCAATGGGCGCCGACCCGCATCAGGCAATCAAAGCGATTCGCGAGGCCGAGGCATTCCCAGGTCCGTCCTTAATCATGGCGTACAGTCCCTGTATTTCGCACGGATACGATTTGTCGAACGGCCCGGCGCATCAGCGCGCGCTGGTGGATTCAGGGGTTTGGCCGCTGTTCCGCTTTAATCCGATGCTGATAGAGCAGGGCCAAAATCCGCTTATGATGGATTCGAAATACGACCATGATGCGGCGCTGCCCGTGCTTGCGGATTATTTGAAAACCGAAGGCCGGTTCAATACCGCCCAGGCGATGAACCCGACAAGGTTCGCAAAACTTGTCGAACGCGCGGAAGACAACAATGAATACAGGCTTGAATTAAAAAAGCATATCGCGTCGTTCGCGCTGCTTCGTAAATCGCCAAAGACAAACCAGGAATAGGGTATGAGCAAAGAACCGCTTTCAATCATAAATAAATTAATCAATGATTCTTTTGATTACCGTCGGAACAGGGGGGCTTGCGATTATATGTGGTATCCCGTATCCGGATTCTATTCGTCGTCCAAAATGCTTTCCGATTATCTTGTCGGCATCGGCGTCGAATTGCCCATAAAATTGCATTACGATTACAAATTGCCGAAAAATATGGCGCCGCAGGATTACGAAAGGCCAATCCATGAATTGACTTTTTACCACGTGTTCCCGGAAAGTACGAAAAACATGCCAGAGTACAAGGATTTATACGGCATTGAAAAAGCAGCGATAGAAAGAATAATTTTGCGCAAAGCGCCGGCGGTAAAAAGAAAATTAAAAGCGGAAGCGGGGAAGATAAAAAAACTGAATCTTGAATTGGCGGACATTGATGTAAAGATTGATAACATACTTGGCTTTCTTTACGGTGTGATTTACGGATTCGCGCCGGAAGACATAGATTGGTTTATCAACGGCCGGCCGAATCTTTCGGAATCGCAAAGAAAGGCGGAAGAAGACAAAAGTTATGACTTTCAAAAAGACTTTACAAGACTTGTGGGCATAGAAACGGTGACGTATGTCATTTCCCCGAAACATCGCGAAGCGCTGCTTACCGCCGCACAGGCGCGTTGGGAAAGCCGCCGAGGCTATCGCTATAGATAAAGCGGGGGCGATTTACACGCTTGACAATCTGTGTTTTTGTACTATAATGCGCCCAAGAAATAAACATGGGCGAATATGAAAAAAGATAATACTTACGTAAATAAATACAAACTGAATCGTTCAGTCAGTGCGGTTATGCCCGCCATGAATTCGTTGGGGATATCCGCGTATCGGATTCCTGTGAAATCGTCGTCGGTGACGCTTACCGTAATAGTTGATGAAAACAACGGCTGGGACCACCTGTCCGTCACGGTCAATACAAGCGACGGCGATGCGCCCCGCTGTCCGACTTGGGAAGAAATGTGTTTTGTAAAAGATTTGTTTTTCACCGAAGAAGAAATAGCAATCCAATACCATCCTCCGAAATCAAAGTATGTGAATATTCAAGAATATTGCCTTCATCTGTGGCGTCCGCAAAACGAGGTTGTTCCGGCTCCGTTCAAATATGCGGCGGACATAAAAAATCAGAACATTAAATAAGACGATAAAATCTTCTTTCTTTTGCCGGAAAATGCGTATAGAATCCCGGCATGAAAAACATACTTGTCATTTTTATCGCCGCCGCCGCGCTTGCCGCGTGCACTTTTCAAACCCGGCAACGCGGATACGTTTTTCCGCACGATTTGGAAGAACAGATTGCAAAGGTTCGGACGGTCGCCGACCTTGAAGAGCGATTCGGAAGCCCACAGGCAAGAACGGTACACGGGCCCTTGGTCTGGATATATTACGGCGCGACGGAAAATCTTCGCGGGCCGCTTCCGCTGACATGGGATAACCGCACGGTCTTGCTTGCATGGATAGACCCGCCTTCGCCCGGCGCCTCCGGCGCGGCAAGTGGCGGCAGGGTCACAAAAACACGAATCCTTCGCGATGAAGATTTGCCCGACGCGCGAATCGCCGCCGGCTCGACGCCGATACCGGCGGAAATCGAACTTAATATGCTGCAAGAGCTTATAAACAACGTGGGGCGGTTTACGCCCGCCGGACTCGGACAATAAAAATCAGCCGAAAAGTTGAAAATCGCTCTTTTTATGATATAATCCGAAATATCGAGAGAGACGAATCGAAAGGGGTTGGTCGTGCCAAAAAAACTTGAGTTCAAGAACGGACAGTTCGTCGTATATCCGACCCAGGGCGTCGGAAAGGTCGCGCGCGTCGAAGAACAGGTAATCGCGGGACAAAAAATACAGATGATTGTCATCAATTTCGAACAGAACAACATGACTTTGCGCGTGCCGCTTGACCGTGCGGAAATATCCGGCCTTCGCCCGCTTGTCACCGCGAAAAAAATGGACGAAGCCATCGAAAGCGCGAAACGCGCCGCGGGTGCGAAACGCCTTATCTGGGCACGCCGCGCCGCGGTTTACGAAGAAAATATCAATTCCGGCGACCCGATGAAATTGGCCGAAGTCGTCCGCGATTTGCAACGCCGGTCGGCGTCCGACACCATGACCTTTTCCGGCCGCGGGCTTTATATGCGCGCGCTTGAACGCATGGCGCAGGAATTTGCGGTGCTTCATAAAATCGAACTTGACGATGCGGTTGATAAAATCGAAAACATACTTGGCGTGCCGAAAGAAATCGACCTTAACGCGGCCGAAGAAGACGGGCCGGAAGAAGTCGAAGTCGAAGAAGAAAAATAAAAACCGGGCGACCGCCCGGTTTTTGTTTGCTGATTATCCCCTTGTCTTAAAATATAATTTCCTGTATATAATCGTACAGGAGTGAATGGTATGAAAAGATTCATTGCATTAATGCTTGGTTTGTCAAGCATGCTTTTGGTTTCAGGCGTCCACGCCACGGCTTCTGTCCGGGTGGATCCCGGCCAGGTGCAAATAAATTCACAGCACAGCACAAATTTCGTAAAGAGTATTTCGATTAATCGAGAGCGTGCGGCGCCTTGTCCCGATTGTGTGGTGAATGTCACTCCGGTAACGATTGTAGAACAGGCGCCGCCGCCGCCTTCGCCGCCCGCGCCACAGCCGGTGGCATGTCCGTCCGCACCGCCGTGTCCGCCGCCGCCGGTCTGTCCGCCGCAAACAATCTGCCCGCCGCCTCCGCCATGTCCGCCGGCGCCGCAGTGTCCTCCGCCTCCGCCTGTACCCGATTGTCCGCCCCAGACCGTTTGCCCGCCACCGCCGCCCGTACCCGATTGCCCGCCCCAGACCGTTTGCCCGCCGCCTTCACCGGCGCCAAAATGCCCGAAAGCGAAACCATGCCCGCCACCACCGCCGTCGGTTGCAAGGGAGCCAAAATTTGACGGAGAGCGTTCGTATTTTCGTTGGTATGCCGGCGCGCGCTTTGTTCAGAATTTCACATTCTTCAAAGAGCGTCATGACGCGGGGACCGGATGTGCCACATGTTCCGCCACAGACCACACCGGCGGGTATCAATTGGGTGCTTCCGGTTTTATCGGGCACATTTTGACCCCGAACTGGTCCGTCGAGATGGAAATCGGACACCTGTTTGAATACAGTCACAGAAATTGCAGTCATGGCGGTTGCTATACCATCGGGCTTGCGACGCCGTTTGCGGTGGCAAGCGCGGTATACAACACCAACGCGCGGGATTGGGGATGGCTTTACTTTGGCGCCGGAATCGGGGTCGCAGCGCCAGAGCTTTCGGTCAAAGACTTTCCGGACGGCACGCGGTCCAACACCAACCTGTCGTTGATGCCGTCTGTTATGGCCGGATACCGGACCAGAATTTCAGACGCATGGTTTTTTGATTTCGGATACAGGCTTGGCCTGTTCAACGTCGACGAAATGCGGCATAATGCCGAAGTCGCCGGGAATATGGAAACATTTTCCAACAAAATCGGTTGGGTGATGAATCATTCCATAAGCCTTGGACTGGTGTACGCGTTTTAGAAAATAGTTTTCCGAAAATGATTTAACGAAACCTATTTTTAATCCAGTTATGCGATTTTTACTTTTATTGGGTTTTGATTTATAGTATAATGTTCCTATTAAGCACAGGAGTGAATGGCATGAATAAATTCGTTAAATTAATACTTGGGGTGCCGGGTGCGCTTTTGTTTCTCGATACGCCCGCGGCGGCGTCTGTCCGGGTGAACCACCTTGGCCAGCCGCAAATAAATTCACAGCACAGCACGAATTTCGTCCAGAATATATCGGTTGCTCGGGAACGCACTGTGCCGTGCCCAAATTGCGTGGTGAATGTCACCCCGGTCACGATTGTGGAACAGGCGCCGCCACCTCCGCCGCCGCCACCACCGCCGCCGCCGTGCCCGCCGCCACCACCACCACCACCACCGCCGTGCCCGCCGGCACAACCGTGTCCGCCGCCGCCGGTGCCCGAAGCGCCGCCGCCGCCACCTCCGCCCGTTTTCTTGGAACCGCGTTTTGACCCGGGGCCGCCGCAGGTTTTCAATTGGTATATGGGTATGCGTTTTACACAGAATTTTGCGTTCTTCAAAGAGCGTCATGACATGGGGCTTGATTGTGAAATAGTCGGCGGGTACAGCACTTGCGACACCATAAGCCACAGCGGCGCGCACCACATGGGCGTATCCGGTTTCGTCGGACATATATTGAACCCAAACTGGTCGGCCGAAGTGGAAGTCGGATACCTGCTTGAATACAATTACAGGAATTGCGACCAAGGCGATTGTTACAACCTTGGGCTTAATGCGCCGTTTATTTTGGCAAGCGCTGTGTACAATACCGACGCGTGGGATTGGGGATGGCTTTATGCCGGCGCCGGGATCGGATTTGCGGTGCCGCGCGTCTGGGTCGAAGGCTTTCCCGATACCAAACAGCATAATGTAAACTTGTCGGTGATGCCGTCGATTATGGCCGGGTATAGGACCCGTGTTACGGGAGAACTGTTCCTTGACATCGGATACAGGTTCAGCTTGTTCAACGCGGGCGAAATGAAATATACGCAATATGTTCCCATCGCCGGAGAGGTGCAGACTTTCACCAACAATATTGGTTGGGTCATGAACCATTCCATAAGCCTTGGATTGGTGCACGCATTCTGATGGACAGCAAATAAGAAAGGGAGAGAGAATGAAAAGCGGAACTTTTTTCAAGATAATGGTCTGTATGTCTGTGTTCGCAGGCATGCAAAGCGCGGACGCATCAATGGCAGCGATGCGCGTGGGCAGCGCAAGCGTACCGGCCGGCACTGCAACCCGAACGCCATCCGACACGGTGTCCCCCGCGATGACGCGCGCGGCGTCCGCCGGCGCGCAATCGGCGGTTCGTTCCTCTGCGGTTCAGCCGGGTGCGGCGCGCGCCGCGACATCGGCACCGCGGTCTGTGGCGCCACCGTCGCGGGCGATATCGCCAGAGGCCCGCCGTTCTTCGGTTTATGATTATCTGCGTGCGCAGGGTGACGGCAGTCGTGTATGCATAACTGATACAGACTGTGTGCAAGGCCCGGCAGGCTCGGCAGGTCCGGCAGGTCCAGCGGGTCCGGCAGGCCCGGCGGGTCCAATAGGTCCGACAGGTCCGACAGGCCCGGCGGGGCCAGCAGGTGCGGAAGGTCCACAAGGTCCGGCAGGTCCGGCGGGGGCTGATGGCGGGGAAGGCTCACAAGGTCCGGCGGGTCCGGCAGGCCCAGCAGGCGCTGATGGCCCACAGGGTCCGATAGGTCCCGAAGGCCCGGCAGGCCCAGCAGGCGCAGAGGGGCCGCAAGGTCCCGAAGGCCCGGCAGGTCCAGCGGGCCCGGCAGGTCCAGCAGGCGCAGATGGCCCGGCAGGTCCAGCGGGTCCGGCAGGCCCAGCAGGCGCGGATGGCCCACAAGGCCCGGCAGGTCCGGAAGGTCCCGCTGGCCCACAAGGTGACGCAGGCGAAGCGGCAAGAACCAATGTATGTACCCATGAAGGACAGTCAGGCGTCCAGATTTGGATAAGCGAAGGCGGCACGCCCGGATGGGGCCCCTGTTTGACAGCGGTTCGCGGGGAAGATGGCGCCGACGGCCCGGCAGGTCCGGCGGGTGCTGATGGCACGGAAGGTCCACAAGGCCCCGAAGGGCCCGCAGGTCCGGCAGGGCTTGACGGCAGAGAGGTGGAAATCCACACAAGCGAATACTATATAGAATGGCGGTATGCCGGAGGGACAGAGTCATATCCTATAATTTCTATTGCAGACATAACAGGTCCGCAAGGCCCGCAAGGTCCTCAGGGAGAGTCGGGCGAACCGGGTGAGCCGGGCGAACAAGGTGCGGCGGGTGAATCTGCAAGAATTCAACCCTGCGAATATAACGAGCTGTCTGGTTTCCAGGCCTGGATAACCGAAGGCGGGACACCCGGATGGGGACCGTGTGTGGTCGGGTCTGTCGGAGAAGACGGCAGAGAGGTAGAAATTCGAGCAGGTGACGAGAGCATAGAATGGCGGTACGCCGATTCGGATTCCGAATGGCAGAGCATAGTCTTGCTTGAAGATTTAATGGGACCCGAAGGGCCACAGGGGCCGTCCATACAACCGAATTGGACCCAGGCGGACACCACGGAACTTGACTTTATAAGGAACAGGCCGCCGCTGAACGCGGGCGCCGGGTCAAACCTTGGCAATTTCACCACGGCGTATCACTTTGGAGGCGTCCTGCATGTTTCGACACCGCCATTACCGTAAGGCTTTGGAGTGATATGAAAAGAATATTCATCGCTTTATTTTCCGTAATCTTTTTGGCCGGCGGCGCGGATGCCACCGGTCAGATTGCTAATGTCGAATTCATACATATGGCGATAAATAAACAGTTAGAGGGACTGCACCTGTCTCTGCCGATGCCGGACGGGGCCGAACCGACGCGTGCGGCGAATGTGAAATACATGCTGTGCGCGATAGACAGGGCGAACGAGGTATTAAACGACAGGCCCACATCGGAATATTGCGAACATGAATTGGCCACGACACAGGCGATAGACACTGTTGGCGTGTTGGAGGCGTTGAGCCGGATAAGATTTGAACCGCTATTCTGGATAAGGGTGACCGTGCCCGCCGGGTTTCAGGCCAACATAGAAATTTCCGCATACGGGGCTTTTATCATCGACTGGGGCGATGGGTTGATTGTACGGCATCTGAAGAACAACACGAATAATGTAACCTATTCGCACGTTTATGAACAGGCGGGAACTTATGTTATCGGATTTGGCGGCGTCGCGACAAGTTATGCTTCAGACGAAGGGTCGTGGGGCACCGCAGCCATCGGCCTTGGGGGGCATTGGAATTCCACGCTGTGCACGCGCCGCAGGATAGTCGAAACCGGCGGCGACCCCTCGGCAATATTTCCAATACGTTTCGGCGGCGGTTTTGCGAATACGCCCCGGTTTAACAGTTTGTTCGAAAACAGTCCCATTACATACATCCCGAATACTTTTTTCAAGAGTATGACGGGCGCACCCGTAGACAACATGTTTGAAAGTGCATTCCGAAACACCAATATAACAAGCATTCCGGCAGACCTGTTTGCCCGCATACAGGGAGCGCCGACAGAGTGGCTGTTTGCCAGCACATTCCGAAACACTAATATAACAAGCATTCCGGGAAATCTGTTCTATGGGATTAACGGCGCGCCGGCGCCCTGGATGTTCGACGAGACGTTTGCCGACACCAATATAACAAGCGTCCCGGAGACTCTGTTTTCCGGAATCCAAGGCCCGCCGGCCGAAGGTATGTTTTCCCATACATTCTTTCGCACCAATCTAACAAGCGTCCCGGGCGGTCTGTTTTCCGGGATAAGTGGCGCGCCGGCGGACTGGATGTTTCTTGGCACATTCCGGACCAACCCTGGTTTAACCGGCCCGGTTCCAGTGACCCTGTTCTCCGGGATAAGCGGTCCGCCGGCCGAAGGCATGTTCGAAGATACATTCCGTCGCACGAGTATAACAAGCATACCCGGAGGACTGTTTTCCGGGATAAACGGTCCGCCGGCGGAAAGAATGTTTTTGTATACATTCAACGAGACGCCTTTATTAACCGTGCCGTCGGGACTGTTTTCCGGAATAAACGGTCCGCCGGCGCGACATATGTTCAACGGCACATTCTCCGACAGCAGTCTGACAAGCATACCCGCCGGACTGTTTTCCGGAATAAGCGGTCCGCCGGCCGTAGGTATGTTCAGCGCAACATTTTATGACACTAATCTGAGCAGTATACCGTCGGGCCTGTTCGACGGAATCGTCGGCGCACCGCAATATGAAATGTTTTTCCGAACATTTTGGGGCACTAATATAACAAGCATCCCGACGGGATTATTCTCTGGAATCACCGGCCCGGCGGGCGACAGAATGTTCATGGGAACATTCATGGGTACAAATATAACAAGCATCCCGTCAGGTTTGTTCAGCGGCATCACCGGTCCGCCAAACAGAGACATGTTTCGTGAAACATTCCGAGACACCAATATAACAAGCATCCCGTCGGGCTTATTTTCCAGCATCATTGGTCCCACGGCCGATTGGATGTTTGCCGGCACATTCCAAAATACCAATATAACCAGCGTCCCCGGGGCCCTGTTCTCCGGAATATCCGGCCAGCCGCGCGCAGGTATATTTGAAGAGACATTTGCAGACAACAGCAGTCTGGTCAGCATAGGCGACGGACTGTTCGACAGGATTCACGGCATCCCCATCGCCGTCAACAACGCAAACGGCTTCAACGGCGCGTTCAACAGGACGTTCGCGAATTGCCCCAACATTACAACCCAATCGGCGCGGACTTTAAGAAATCCTGATAATCCCGTCCTTCCAGGGGACACCCAAGAACAAATCGACAGTAAAAGGCAGTTCCTTTATCAAAAATGGTCGCTTGGCGGCAGTAACATGAGGACGTACCAGAATTCAAGCAACATAGAAGATTTTCCGCCCACCACTATTTTCAACATTATCTATGACGACCATGGCGTAGAAATCAGCAGGACACCCATCGAAATTCCCCCGGCATGGAGATAGAAAATAGTTTCAAAAAACACAAAACCCGCATCGGTATTGCCTTTGCGGGTTTTATAATTTGCGCGGAATCACATTAAAATGGAATGTCGTCGCCGATTTGTTCAATAGAAATTTCTTCGCGCGGTGCGGGCGCGCCGCCCTCGACGGGTGCCGGTCCGCCGTATCCGCCGCCGCCGTCGGATTTCGTTCCGCCAAGCAATATCATCTGGGCGCCGCCCATGTTTTGCAAAACAACTTCGGTCGTCCAGACATCCTGACCCTGTTGATTTTGCCATTTGCGCGTGCGAAGCGTTCCTTCGATATAAACCTTTGAACCTTTTTGCAGGAAGCGTTCCGCGACTTCGGCAAGGTTGGGGTTGAATATCACAACGCGATGCCATTCGGTCTGTTCGCGCCGTTCGCCCGTATTTTTATCCTTCCAGGTTTCGGATGTAGCCAACGAAAAATTCACGATTTTGCCGTTTTGCCCGCTGCGCACAACCGGGTCTTGACCCAAATTGCCAAGCAGACACACTTTGTTTACGCTTCCAGCCATTTTCTTTCCTTTCGGTTTGGTTTCGTGTTTTGATTAGAGCAGAAAAATAGAGGAAAGCAAGAAAAAACGGACAAAGTCCGTCTTGCTTTGCGGATTATCCGCCCCCCCCTGTAATCTGCTTTAACTTCGCAACGTATTTGTCCATCGTTTCGTCCAGATGCTTGTTAATATTATATCGGTCAAACCGCGCGCGCGTATATTTGGGTTCTCCGGGCGTCGCCGCGTTGCCGCCGCGGGCGTATTTCGCGTTGTATTCTTCCCAAGATTTTATCCGGTAATGATTTACCCTTATCTTGTCGGTTTGGAATCCGCGTCTTAATTTTCCGCCGGTGCTGAATTCATACCATTCGATTACATCGCCGTTTTCATCGACGCTGTCGCCCCATGTCATCTTGTGTTTATGAACGCTTGCGCGGGCGACGTCGCGCGGATTGACGATGGATTTTCCGTATACCGGCAGGCCTCCGGTTGTATGCCGGAAATTTTCGATGACAAGCCCGGCGGGCTTTGTTTCATGGCCGCTGCTTGCATAATTGGTCCAGCCTATGCACAACTGGGTCGCCGCGCGCGGAAGTTTACGCAAGAAATCCGGAATACTTTCACAGCTTGCCGCGCCAAAGCCGCCGGGCAAGGGCGGGCGCATCGGCACGATAAATTCATCAAGGTCGGTAAAGGCAATCCATTCCGAATCGTTTTTGAACCTGTTTATGCAATCTTTATACGCCGGTTTTTGTTGAAGCTTGCCCGGCCAAAAAGAATATTCCACGACGCCTTTTTCGATATACGGTTTCAAAACTTCAAACGTTTCGTCCGTCGATTCGTTGTCGTACACATAGAACTTATCCACGCCAAGAAGTTTGTGGTATTCAATCCATTCTTTGAAATACGGGCCTTCGTTTTTCACAATCGCGCATACGGATAAAAAGTTTTTGCACGGATGCTTTTCCTGTTCGCGCCGCAGCAATATATTGCGCCGCAAAAACGGCGGAAGCAAACGAATCAATCTTGTCATATAATATTTCATTACGGTCCGCCTGTTATTTTTTCATCGCCCACCAAAGGGCGGCAAACCAGCCAAGGACGGTCCATCCGAAAAGCCAGCTTGCAATCCGAACCCGCGCCATGTCCAATTCGTCTATGCCGTTTTGGCGCGCAAGATACGCCGGAAACATCCATACGCACCAGACGACCATGACGGCAAGTATATTTTTCGCAACCAAAATGATAATTTCGGGTTCAAGCATATTTCGCGCTCACGCCCAATTGTTCTTCGATGCGCAGCAATCGGTTATATTTCGCCGTGCGGTCGCTGCGCGACATAGAGCCGGTTTTTATAAGTCCGACGTTCGTTGCGACCGCAAGGTCCGCAATCGTTGTGTCCTCGGTCTCGCCCGACCGGTGCGAAACCACAACTTCGAATCCGGCGTCCTGCGCCATTTTTATCACGGCAAGGGTTTCGGAAAGCGTTCCGATTTGATTAACTTTGACAAGAATCGCGTTAGTGGTTTTTTCGTCGATTCCGCGCTGTAATCTTTCCGGATTTGTCGCGAATAAATCGTCGCCGATGATTTTAATCCTGCCTCCCATCCGGTCGGTCAAAAGCTTCCACCCGGCCCAGTCTTCTTCGGCCAATCCGTCTTCGATTGAAACGATTGGATATTCGGCGGCAAGTTTTTCGTAAAAGCCGACCATCTGTTCGGACGATAATTTTTGTCCTTCGAATTCATAGGCGTCGTTTTTGTAAAATTCCGATGCGGCGGGGTCAAGCGCGATTGCAACATCCTTGCCCGCCCGATACCCTGCGTTTTTTATGGCCTGAATTATAACATCCAACGCTTGCCTTGAATTATCGAAATTCGGTGCGAATCCGCCTTCGTCGCCGACGTTTGTCGGCTGTCCCGCTTTTATTAATACGGATTTAAGGGCGTGAAAAACCTCGGCGCCCATTTTTATCGCTTCGGATTCGGACGCGGCGCCTGTGGGCATAATCATAAATTCTTGGGCGTCAAGTTTATTGTCCGCGTGCGCGCCGCCGTTGATAATGTTAATCATGGGTATCGGCAGCCGGTATTCGGTATCCGGATACGGCAACAGAGAGCGTATGTGCGCATACAGCGGAACATTTCTTGCATTCGCCGCCGCGTGCGCGGCCGCAAGCGATACCGCCAGAATCGCATTCGCGCCAAGACGCGATTTGTTCGGCGTCCCGTCAAGCTCTGTCATCTTGTTATCAATCGCCAATTGGTCCCGCGCGTTCATTCCCGTGACGGCGGGCGCGATGATTTCATTGACGTTCGCGATTGCCTTCGTGACACCCTTGCCGCCAAAGTCTTTGCCGCCGTCGCGCATCTCAAGCGCTTCGAACGTTCCGGTCGACGCGCCCGACGGCACAATCGCGCGGCCGGCGGCGCCGCCGGATAATGTTACGTCCGCTTCGACTGTGGGGTTTCCGCGGCTGTCAAGAACTTGCCGCGCGTGGATTTTTACGATGTCAAACATAAGCGCGCTCCTTACATATTAAAATCTTCGCCAAGATAGACTTTGCGGACCATCGGGTCGTTCACAATGTCGGGCGTGGTTCCGTGTTTCAAAATCATCCCGTCGTGCAAGACGTACGAGCGGTCCGTAACACCAAGAGTTTCGCGAACATTGTGGTCGGTAATAATAACGCCAAGCCCGCGTCCCTTTAATTGCGACACCAATTCGCGGATGTCGTTTACGGCAATCGGGTCGATTCCGGCAAACGGTTCGTCAAGAAGGATGAATTTCGGATTCGTCGCAAGCGCGCGCGCAATTTCCACGCGGCGGCGCTCTCCGCCCGACAGCGCGGTCGCGGACGCGTCGCGAAGGTGCGATATGGAGAATTCGGAAAGAAGGTTGTTTAATTTTTGAATCCGCGCAAGCCTGCTTTCTTCGACCACTTCCAAAATCGCCATGATATTCTGTTCGACCGAAAGCCCGCGGAATACGGAATTCTCTTGGGGCAGGTATCCGATGCCAAGCCGCGCGCGCTGGTAAAAAGGAAGGCGCGTGATGTCTTGGGAACTAAGGAAGATGCGGCCTTTGCCCGATTTTATCTGTCCGGTGATGCAATAAAACGCGGTTGTCTTGCCCGCGCCGTTGGGCCCAAGAAGCCCGACCGATTCGCCTTGTTTTACCGACAGGCTTATATCGCGAAGCACGACCTTTTTGCCATAGCTTTTGGATAAATGCTCTATTTTTAATACCGAACTTTTCATAAAAAACTCCGTTTTCAACTAACAACTGACATCTAACAATTGTTGCGTTCGCTTCGCTCGCAATTATTTTTATTCGTTGCTCGTATCCTTTCAGTTGTTACTTGTCAGCTGTTAGTTGTCAGCCTAAAGTCGTATCACCAATTCATTGGCCCTTAACCTGTCGCCGTTGTCGGAATCGACGCGCACATTGCCCGACAGGGTCGCCGTTTGTTCCACGCGGTCGAATACCCCCGTATCCGCGATTATATCGTCTGTTATTCTCCGCCCGTCCATCACGCGCACGGTGCGGCCGGAAACGTCGTCCATGAAAATCTGGTCCGGAGTATCGTATTCTTGCCGCGCATGTCGCGCATTAAGCACGAACGGGTGGCCGTCTTTGTCGATTCCGGCAAACGACAAGTTTTCCATTCTGAATTGGTTTTGGGCTATGTCGTCCATATTAATCGACCGGATGGGCGTCCAAAGCAGATTTTGATTAAGAATCGCGCCCGCAATAAGAGCGCAAAGCATGACAAGACCCCATCCGGTGAAGAAAAACTGCCACAGGCGTTGAAGCCTTTGGTGCCGTTTGGATATAAGAAGATGTCGCTTGCGTGCCATTGCCTTTTGATTTTATTACAGAAATGTTTGCTTTGCAACCCGATTTCTGATAAAATTAGGAACGAGAGAATATGAAAACCAGACACCGCATCTTTGCTTTATGCTCTATGCTTTGCGTCCTGTGTGCATCGGCGCACGCCGCGCCGCAGATACGTCGCGCAGGTCTTGACCAGGCTGCGCCGGCGCGGGCGGAAACTCAACAGGCGAATCTTTTGCCCACGGCGCTTAATATTGTGGGCGGCGTCATGCAAATGACCCAGGAACGCCGGGCGCTTGCCACCGAATGCGTCCCGACAAGCAGCGATATAACATTGGTGAACGACCTTGTCCGGGCATACGCCATGGCAGGCGGGGTAATGACAATGCCGTCGGAAATCCCCCATTGCGGCGACGATGCAAGCGACGCGGTGTTCAGCCGACATCTTCGAGACCGCACCGGTCAAATGTGCCACAGACGATTCGCGGACGCCGCCGCCGATCTTATATGGGGCGGATTCCCACGGGCGGATGTCGGATGCCATTGCAGGGGCAACGCGACCCAAGAGTGCACCGGAACCAATGCCTGCCGGCCGGGTGACCAGGAACGCAAATCCAATATATACGATATATTCGGGCTTATAGGTTTTTCCGACGAAGATTTACTATCCGGCGAAGCGACAAGGGTCGCCGCTTTTCGGCAGAAATTCGAAAGATGCGCGCCGGAACAGGTAAGGGCGCGGCAACAACAGCTTGTCGCCAATTTTGCAATGGGCACCGTGGCACAGCTTGGCCAAAGACAAGACGCGGCGACGGTCCAGGCGAATACGATGGAACTTTTGATGCAGGGCGCGGCGGCAAGTCCGCTTGGCGCGATTGCGCCGCTTGCGGGTATGATGCTTATGGGCGGAATGCAATAAAAAGTCCGGCGTACACCGGATTTTATTGGCTGATGGCTCGTGCCGGTGGTTGGTATATAGCCACGGGTCACCGGCCACCTAAAACCACTCTCTCCATTCTGAAAGCGGCAATTCGTGTTCGATTCCCAATGTGATTATCGACGGTTTTTTTGAAAGCAATTCTTTCGCCGCCGCCGCGACTTGTTCCAGTGTCACGTTTTCAATCGCCTTGATATTTTCTTTCATATTATCTATGCCGCCGTAATGGATACAGCGCGACGCGAAATAATCCGCGCGGCGCATGGATGTTTCAAGCCCGATAAGCAATCCGCCCTTGACCCGCTCTTTGGCGCGGACAAGTTCTTCGGCGGTAAGCGGCGCTTCGTCGTTTTTTATTTTTCGGATAATTTCGGCGACGGCTTGGATTGTTTCCGGCATTTTCGCTTTTTCCGTTTGCGCCTCTATTGTTGCGATGCCGATGTCTTCAAAGAACATTCCGCCCGTGCCGATGCCGTATACCAGTCCGCGTTTTTCGCGGATTTCTTGGAACAGGCGCGACCCGAACCCGGACCCAAGAATGCCAAGGAATAGATTCTGCGCCATCAATTCGTTGCGGCGGGTGGCCGGGCGCGACGGCCAGATTATTTTGAAATAAGTGTGCGAAAGCTCCGGCCTTTGCGTATGGCGAAGCGCGGGAACATATTCCGACGGTTCGTATTGACGTGCGCTTCCGAGGTGCCACGCGCCGAAATGTTTTTCAAGTTCATGCAAAACCGCGTCGTGTTTTTCAAGCCCGCCGCCGGACAGGACAATGACGCTGTTTCCCGCGCCGTAACGCGCGTGATAAAAATCCGCCATCTGGTCCCGCGTCATCGCCGTCACCGAATCGATTGAACCGCCGATATCATGCCGCATCCCGCCGCGGAATATCGCGTCGCACATGTGGTTTTCCAACACCGCGTCGGGAATGTCTTCGTACGCGCGAAGCTCTTGGACGACGACGGATTTTTCCCGTTCGAATTCGTCCGCCGGAAACGAAGGGTTCTGCACAACATCCGCAAGGATGCCGACAATCAATTCAAGATAGCGCGCGGGCACGGTCGCATGGTACGACGTCTGGGCGAATCCGGTATAGGCGTTGATGTTGCCGCCGACATTTTCGATTGGCACGGTGATTTCTATGGCGTTTCGCGTTTTTGTACCTTTTAACGCCATGTGTTCAAGCAGGTGCGATATGCCGAAATCCGCAGGGTCCGATTCGTTTCGGCTTCCGCTTTTTATATACACTCCGACGGACAGCGATTCGGATGCGGGCATCAAGTCGATAATCACCGGAATGCCGTTTGATAAATTATAAAGTTTCGGTTGAAGCATTTTTACTCCGTCGGTATTCGGATACGGTATCCGGAATTATTTTTTGCATTATCAAGAATCGTGCGCGTCCATATTTTTTATCTTTTAAGACTTCAAAGCCTTCGAATGCCGTATCCGAATACCGAATACCGTCTTCCATCTCCCACGCAACCATCGCGCCGGGCCGCGCGTGTGCGGCGAATTCGGCGATAAAAATTTCCCCCGTGTCCGGCGCATCGTACGGCGCATCGACGAATACGACATCCGCGGCGGGCGCAAATTCACGGGCGGCGGCGGTCGCGTTCGTTTTCCGGATTGTGAATGTATTCCCACCGAATCCGGCAAGATTGCGTTCGATTGCTTTCACCGCGCCGGCGTCGTTATCCGTGAATATAGCATGCGCGGCCCAGTTTCTTGATAAGAATTCAATCCCAAACGCGCCGCTTCCCGCAAAGGCGTCCCAAATGGTGGCCGGTGGCTGGTGATTGGCGGTTCGTAAAATACCGGCAAGCATGTTAAATAATGCGATTCGGGCGCGATTTTGTGTCGGGCGGGCGTTCGGCGGAATAGACAATTTCCGTCCCTTGAATTTCCCCGAAATAATTTGCAAATGTGAATTCATGGATTAAGATTATCACTATGAAAGCCAAAAATCAAATTACGAACCACCGGTCACCGGTCACCGCCGCCGACTTCATGGCGCAAGCCATGGCCCTGGCGCATAAAGCATCGACGCACGACGACGTTCCAATCGGCGCGGTGATTGCGCAAGGCGGGCGGATAATCGCCCGCGGATGCAACCGGGTTCAAAAAAACCGCGATGCGACGATGCATGCGGAAATCGTGGCTTTGCGCGCCGCGTCAAAGAAACTTTGCGCCAAATTTTTGGATGGTTGCGAAATCTATGTAACGCTTGAACCGTGCGCGATGTGCGCGACCGCGATTTCGTTCGCGCGGATAAAAAAAATATTTTTCGCGGCTTGCGATGAAAAAGGCGGCGGAATTATGCACGGCGCGCGCGTATATGAAACCGCAAAGCACCTTTGGAAACCTTCCGTTGAACAGATGCCGGAATTCGAAAACGAATCGGCGGCGATGTTAAAAGAATTTTTCAAATCGAAACGCGGCTAGATTAAACTCTTCCCCGTCATTTCTTTCGGTTTCGGCAGCCCCAAAATTTTCAACATTGTCGGCGCGATGTCGGAAAGCCCCCCCGTCTTCGCCATCCGTCCCGCTTTGCGGACCGAAGAGCAGGCTTTGTCGGGCAGGTCGCCGCGGACAATAATAAACGGCACTTTGTTCGTCGTGTGCGATGTCTTGAAAGTGTCGTTTTTTTCATCCCACATTTCTTCCGCATTGCCATGGTCGGCGGTAATCAGCACGCATCCGCCCAAATCCAAAACCGCGGGCACAAACCGCGCCATGCACGCGTCAAGAATTTCCAACGCTTTGACCGCCGCCGGCATGTTTCCGGTATGCCCGACTTCGTCGCCGTTTGCGTAATTCAAAATTATCACATCAAATTCGGAAAGCAGCGGAATCAGCGCGTCAGTGATTTTTTCGGCGGACATTTCCGGCGCCATGTCGAATGTCGCGACGTTCGGCGACGGTATCAGAATCTTTTTTCCGCGCGGGTAATTCATCGTGCGTTCCGCGTCGAAAAAATAAGTCGCGTGATTATATTTTGTCGTTTCCGCCACGCGCAATTGCGACAGGCCCGCCGCCGCCACTATATCGCCAAAAGTATTCCGTATCTTCACGTCGGACAAAAGCGCCGGGAAATATTTGTTCAATCCTTCGCCGTATTCCGAAAAGCAAAGGACATTTCCGACACGCGAATTATTCATGCCGTGCAAGCGCGCGAACATTTTCAAAATCTGGCGCGCGCGGTCGTCGCGATAATTTGTAAACAGCAAACCGTCTTTTGCACAGAACGGCGCGGGCGCCCCAATGATTACAGGCTTTATGAATTCATCCGATTCGCCGCGCGCGTACGCGGCGGACAGCGCGGACTTGATGCTTTTTGCGGAACAGGGCGCGCGCGCGCGCATCACGGCGTCAAGCGCAAGTTTAGTGCGCCCCCAATTATTGTTTCTGTCCATCGCGTAATATCGCCCGCACAAGGTGCCGAAACGGAATTGCCCGCTTTTAATTTCCGCGCGGAATTCGCGTTCCAGTTTTCTGATATATTTCAATGCGCTTTGCGGCGGCGTGTCGCGGCCGTCGGATACGAAATGCCACACTATCGGAATATTCGCGGCGCAAATGATTTTTGCGATGTAAATCGCCTGATTAATATCCGAATGAACGCATCCGCCGGACGACAGGCCAAGTATATGCGCCGCGCCGCCCGTCTTGTTCAGTTCGGCGATAAATCTTTCAAGATGCGGATTGCTTGCGATGCGCCCGGATTCTTTTTCAATTTTGAACCGGCGAAGGAATTGGTCGACGACGCGCCCGGACCCGATTGTTATGTGCCCGACTTCGGAATTGCCCATAGTGCCCGGCAACAGCCCGACGGCCGGGCCGCTTGCCTTTAATTCGGTATGCGGATATTTTTCAAACAGCGATTTGTAAAAAGGCATACGCGCGTTCGATACCGCGTTATGCGGCCCGGGCGCGGCAATGCCGACACCGTCCAGAATGCAAAGCACAAGAGTTTTTTTCATAAGATGATTATATCATAAATTGTCGCCGAAAAGAAATCCGCCGAACGGCGGATTTGTGAAGTCTGTTTATGCGACCTTTTGCGATGCTTGCCGCATTTGTTCGGCGCTCAGCCCAAGTTTTGCGCCGACATCCACCGCCACTCTGCCGGCGTGATGGTCGCGACCGCGCTTTACCGCTTGAACTTTATAGGTCCCTTCTTTTATCGTCACGGATTTTTTTGCGGCGACGAATTTTTTGCCTTTGCCCACAGTTTCAATTTGATTCTTATCCAGGACTGTTTTTACCATTATGTCCACCTTTATAGTTTTGCTTTCACATAAACTACATTCTGTCGATATATTATACCAACAAAACAGTTTTGTCAAGCTTTTGTTAATTTATTCCCTGAATTCCCCGTATAATTCCATCACGTTGTCGGGGTCTTCCAACGTTACTGTCATGGCATTGGGCGACGGGTTATCCGTCCAATGCGTTTCCCGCACCACGCGCACGCGGCGATTTTCGGCATTCTTTACGCCCGGACCGGTCGGCACGCGAAGGTTATTCATGCCGCTTGACAGGGCGATAATCTGGCTTGCCGGGATGCCGGATTTGATAAGTTCGTTTCGCACCGCTTCGGCCCGACGTCCGCCAAGCGCAAAGTTATAATTGGGAGAGCCCACGGTATCCGTGTGCCCGACGACCGAAATCTTTACATTCTTGTGCCGGTTCGCGGTATCGACAAGGTTTCGGATTATCTGCCGGTATTCCGGTTTGATTTCATACCTGTCGAAGTCGAAACGGATTTCGAATATTTCTTCCATTATATGCTGTTGCGGTTCAAGCGGTATCTGTTGAACTTTTATCATCGTCTTGTCGCCGTCGACGGGCATGCCGTCAAGCCGTTGGTGTATAGCCGCAAGTTCTTGACGCATCGCCATCATCATATTGATGAATTCGTCGCGCGACACCCCCTGTTCGCCAAGCGCCGCCGCGCCCCGTTCCGCCGGACGTTCCGTGATTTGCGCCGCAACGGCGGGTGTGTCGTCGCATTCTTCATCGTCGACGCAATTCACAATGCCGCCGCTGTCACCGAATATATTCTGGGTGAACATTACCGGCGATGGGTTAATAAGGCGGTCCGGAATATTGACATTGTTCACGATGACGACCGAATCGCGCGCGCGGCTTGCATTTGCTACGGACGAAAGGTTGCCGGTGTCGGGATAGAATATCGGGTCGACCTGGTCGCGTGTGGGCGCGCCGCGGTCTGTTGGTGTGCGGTCGCTTGCGCGGACTATTCTGTTATCGCATCCGGACGGACTGCGCAAGACGGCCATCGCGCGGCCGAACCGGTCGCGGCATTCGCCCGCGGTGCGCGATTGCCCCATTGCTGTCGCCGATACCCAACAGTCGAATTTAGCCTGTGCCTCGGCGGCGATTTTCGGACACTTGTCCGCGGCGTCGTTTTTAAGCGCGGCGATAAGCGCGTCAAGCCCCTGATTCAATTCGAATTGCATATTATGGTCGTGAATGGGCCAATTCCCGACGGCCTCGGGCATCGGCGTGTCGCCGGCGAATGCGGCAATCGCTTTGTTTGCGAATAATTCGCCCGTTGCGAAATCGCCGATTTCGCGCGCGTTCCACATGGCGTAAGACCGGTAATTCATGGCAAGCTGGTTAAGAAACGAATCCCGATGCGGCGCGGCCCATACGTCAAGGTTCGCCACAAAATCCACGTTGGGCGTGAACGATGCGTGATGATGATGGTCGTCGAAACGGTCCATGCCGCCGGCGCATGCGGCCAGAAACAAAGCGGAAAGCGCATAAATCTTTTTCATAAAAACCCTTCCTTTTAACTGATTATAGGACAAAAATACAAGATGGAGCAAGAGGAAAATTTATTGTTCCGAAATGTTGAATTTTGAATTATGAATATTGAATCTGGTGGATTTTTCTTGACTTTTCCGCCGGTTTTATATACAGTGTCGGCAAGAACGTTCGTTCTCGACTTTTCCAATTCAACATTCATAATTCAAAATTCAACATTAAAACCAAAGGGTTTTATCATGCACGTAAATGAACTTAAATCAAAATCCGCGCCGCAATTGCTTAAAATGGCGGAAGAATTGGGCATTGAAAACCCGTCACAGCTTAATGTACAGCAGATGCGGTTCGCCGTTCTGCGCGTTATCGCTGCGGATAAAAAAACCACGCTTATCGGCGACGGAGTGCTTGAACGGATACAGGACGGATTCGGATTCCTTCGCGCGCCGGAATCCAATTATCTTGCCGGGCCGGACGATTTGTACGTATCGCCGACACTCATAAAAAAATACGGATTGAAAACCGGCGACTATGTCGAAGGCGTGATTCAAGCGCCGTCCAATGACCAGGAAAGATATTTCGCGCTTGCCACAATTGAAAAAGTCAACGGCGGCGATACCGAACGCATTCGCCACCGCGTGTCGTTCGACGATATGACGCCGCTGTATCCCGACAAGATATTAAGGATGGAAGTCGAAGACGATACAAACAAAGGCCGGGCGCTGTCCGCGCGTGTTATCGATTTGATTTCTCCGACGGGCAAAGGTCAGCGTTCGCTGATTGTCGCGCCGCCGCGTACGGGTAAGACGGTGATGCTTCAAAATATCGCGCATTCCGTCGCGACCAATTATCCGGGGGCTAAATTAATAGTTCTTCTTGTCGACGAACGCCCGGAAGAAGTCACGGATATGAAGCGGTCGGTAAAGGGCGAAGTGGTATCGTCCACATTTGACGAACCCGCCGCGCGGCATATCCAGGTCGCCGAAATGGTAATCGAAAAGGCAAAACGCTATGTCGAAGGCGGCGAAGACGTTGTGATTCTTCTTGATTCTATTACAAGGCTTGCGCGCGCATACAATACGGTCATGCCGTCATCCGGAAAAGTTTTGACCGGCGGCGTGGACGCCCAGGCGCTTCAACGCCCGAAAAGATTTTTTGGCGCCGCAAGAAATATAGAAGAGGGCGGAAGCCTTACCATCATTGCGACCGCGCTTGTTGAAACCGGGTCCAAAATGGACGAAATTATTTTCGAAGAGTTTAAGGGAACCGGCAACAGCGAAATCATCCTTGACCGCAAGCTGTCCGACAAGCGCGTCTATCCCGCAATCGACATTACGAAATCCGGCACGCGCAAAGAAGACCTTTTGGTGTCGAAAGAAACCCTTTCGAAAATGTGGGTTCTTCGCCGGATTATCAATCCGATGGGAACGCTTGAAGCGATGGAATTCTTACTCGACAAAATGCGCACCACCAAAACCAATGCAGATTTTTTCAGTGCTATGAACGGGTAGGGATGCAAAAATTCCGGAATGACAAAAAGTCCCCATGCAAGCACGGGGATGGTGACGAAACCGAATCGGTTCCGTCGTGGTTGATACTCTAGTATTACACGGTGTCAATAATTTGTCAAGCCATTTATTTGCAAAAAACACGATATATTTATGGAAATAATCCCTTGATAAATCTATATAAGGCGGGCATAGTCGCGCCAAAACCAAAAAGGTGGCGGCGGGCAACAAAGCCAAGGAGGGCCGCATGCAAAAATTTCCAAAAACTCTTATCGGTTTTTATTGGATGATGCTTAAAAAATTCAAATGGTTCGCGATTATCGTCACAATAGCCGGTACCTTGCAAATCACGATTGCCATGATTTCGTGGCCGCTTGTCATGCGGTACTTTATATCCATGTTCGAATATTCCGGGCCGGACTTTCGGGGCTATGTCATCGGCGCGTTCGCAATGATTATATTTTGGATGAATGCCGAACTTCCGTTGCTGAGCATCAATCGCACGTACGGGAATTATTGGCGGCCGCGGAATCGGCATGCGATTCGCGACCTGTTGCTTGGGTTCATATATTCGCATGATTACAGATTCTTTCTTGACAAGAATGTCGGCACCATCCAATCCCAAGTCGGAACGATAAGCGAAAAATTCAACCAATTGACGACACAGGTCGTGACGGATTTCGCAGGAATTATATTGGGCTTTGTCGCTTTGACCGGGATGATGATGAATCTTGATACGACCATCATGGCGATTATCGGCGGCTGGGGGGTTGCGCGGCTTGCGTGGGTTGTCTTGTATTCCAAGACAAGCGCGAACTATGAAAAAGAGTTGTCGAAACTGAACGCCAGTAACAACGGGATTGTATCCGACAGCATATCGAATTTTGCGACGGTGAAAATATTTGCGACCAGGTTTTTCGAAGGCGAATATATGCAGAAAGAGCGCGCCGAATTGTTGTCGACAAACTGGCGCTGGGTCAAATTTAATTTCTTTAATCAAGAGGCCATAGGTTTTGTTAACGACGCCATCGGCATATTTGTAATGTATCTTTTGGTGATGCGTTTTGCCGCCGGCGCGATGAGCGTCACCGAAGCATCGTTCATACTTGCGGCGTTCTTTGTGCTGACAAGAAATCTGGGCAGCCTTGGCCACATGTATAACGGAACAATCGAAGCGTACGCCGGCGCCGCACAGGCGTGGAGCGACATCATGGCGCCACAGGCCGTTGCCGACAAACCGAATGCGAAAGCGCTTTTGGTAAAGCGCGGCGCGATGGATTTGCGCGGCATTTCGTTCCGGTATAATGATAAAAGTGACGTCATAAAGGACCTGTCGCTGAAAGTCAAACCGGGTGAAAAAATCGGACTTGTCGGATTATCCGGCGCGGGCAAGACTACGTTGTCGCATTTGCTTTTGCGCCTGTTTGACGTGCAGCGCGGCGGGATATATGTCGACGGCCAGAACATTAAAAATGTTTCACAGGACTCATTGCGTAAACAAGTCGCGTTCGTCCCGCAAGACCCGGCGTTGTTCAACCGCACTCTGCGTGAAAATATCGGATACGCAAAACCGGGGGCAACGCTTGATGAAATTCAGCGTGCGGCGAAACTTGCCGATGTTCACGACTTTATAATGTCGACCGAAAACGGGTACGACACAATCGCCGGCAATCGCGGAATCATACTGTCCGGCGGCCAGAAACAGCGCATCGCAATCGCGCGCGCAATATTGAAAGACGCGCCGATTTTGATTCTTGACGAAGCGACGGCCGCACTTGATTCCGAAACAGAGGCGACGATACAAAAATCGTTCGACGTTCTTATGCGCGGGCGCACGACCGTGGTAATCGCGCACCGGCTTTCGACTTTGCGGAAAATGGACCGTATCGTAGTCATGGAAAAGGGTCGCATCGCGGAACAGGGCAGTCATGCCGCGCTTCTTAAAAAAGGCGGCATCTTTGCAAAACTTTGGAAGATGCAAAGCGGCGGTTTTATACAAGAGTAAAATCGACGGGTGGCGGATTGGGGATATATGCAGATATAATCGCACGAACGATAATCTATCGCGAAAGCGTCGCCACCGTATTTTCCGCAAGAGTAAGCACCGCGCGAAGCCGCCGTTCATAAGCGTTACAGTCGCGGGCGATGACGCTTCGATAAACGCCAATCATATTTGTTCCGGCGTAAAAGCATGCGGGAAGATGCTGTATGCAGAATTCATGTCCGGCCGCAAAGGCATTCTGGCCGCGCACGCGGCTTTCGAAATCTGCAAAATCTATACCGGACAGCGCCGCGTTAAGATTGCTTATTGAATCGCTTTGATGACCGACGCCGGCAAATGTGTTGTTCCACATCAACTCAAGCTCTGTATCCGTCAGGTTATCCGAAAGCGAGCCGCCGTTTTCCAAAATCACAACCTTGCGAAGCGCCGCGTCAATCGCCGGTCGGTATTGGCTGTCGATTTGTGACAGGCGCACGCTGCAAAAACATCTGTTGAACGCCATATTCGGTCGCGCGCAATATCCGTCCATGCACGCCATATACCCGGCAAGGCATTCTTCGGCGGTCATGTTCGGTATGAACGAACGGTCGCCCGGTGGCGGCTGTCCGGACCTTGATGCATCAACGCGGCCGCTTCGCGCGACCACCCTTCGCGTCTGCGGCGCTTCGGGCGGCGTTGTCGCGCTTCGCGCAATCGACGGCTGCACGCCGGCGTGCGCCGGGGTCGCGCTTCGTGCGGTGTTTGCGCCCGCCGCTTGTGCGCCGGGGCGCTGTACGACGCGGCGCGGTTGTTGATTATTGGCGACCGGTATCGCGGGCTGTGGATTGTGCGCGCTTCGCGCGGCGCGGCCTGTGCCGGATATTGCCGGGGTGAACGCGCTTGCCGGGGTTACGCCGGCGCCGGCCGCGGCGCGTCCGAATGCGCCGGTCGGATTGGGCGCGCGGGTCGTGTCTCCGGGATGAAGCCTCTCCCGCATATCCTGGGTCATAAACGGCGCCATCATATTAAACGAAACAGGCGTCATAAAATCCGCCGGATTGCCGGGAACATCGCCGGCCATCGCCGCAACCGGAGTGCCGCGCGGTGCCGCCATCACCGACGCGTACGCGGACAGGGCAAAAGGCGCAAGACATAAAGCAAAGATGATTTTCTTCATTCTGCTGTCATTCTAGCAAAATCCGAAAAAAAATAACAAGACGATAATTTTGAATTCGCCGAATTTGCGAATCGGCCATTTCTGTGATATTATTGATGTGCCCAACAAGAGAGAGAAAAATGACACAAATGCCAGACATCCCGGATGATGTTGACGTTCTTGTCACATACATAAAGTATCTTGACGAAACAGAGGCCATGGTGCAAGAGGGGACTATATCGCCCTCTGCGTTGAGCGAGCGGTTGAAAATGTGCAATCTTTTAAGACAAGGAATGCAACGCAAGGCCGCCGATTCCGCGCGCGGACCGCAAAGGGCCGCCTGAAATACGCCCGGTGCCGCTTTTTTGTTGAAATCCCCGGGTTCGTGTTATATGATTCCGGTATGACGAAGACGTCCGTATCTTTTTATTTCTTCCACCATGCCCGTTCGGGCAACTATTAGCTATTTATAACCCCAAAAATCGTCCCCGCAATTTGCGGCCATGTATGCTATAATATAAGGAAATAAAAAGGATAAAACCATGAATCTTAAACCAACAAAACCATTATCGGGGTTCATCGAACTTTTGCCCGCACAACAGCGTTGGTTCGACGAATGCGCGCGCCGGATGCAGGAAGTCCTGAAAACGGCGGGGTTCGCGCGCCTTGATTTGCCGGCGGTCGAACGTTTCGAAGTCTTGACGGACAAGGACGACTTTGACGATATTGCGACGGAAATGTATCTGTTCCAAAAGGGCGATACGAAAATGGGGCTTCGTTATGATGGCACCGTCGGACTTGCGCGGTATGTCGCCGGTCATCTCAGCGACCTGGCTTTCCCGTTCCGCACTTACCAGTTTGCGAAGAATTACAGGGCCGAGCGTCCTCAAAAGGGCAGGTATCGTGAATTTTATCAAATCGACCTTGATATCCTTGGCATTGAAACCCTGTCCACCAATTACGATGTTGAAATTGTTGCGACAATGGGCAAGACGCTTGATTCAATCCGCGAATATATCGGCGACACTTTTGTAAGGGTGGGCAGCCGGCCGTTCTGGAACGCGGCGTTCGAATACTTTGGAATAGAGGGCGAAGATGCACAGCGCGCGGCGCTTGTCCTTGTCGACAAGCGGGAAAAAATGGAGCCGGAAGAGTTCAAGGCGGCACTTGCCGGCATGCTTGGCGAAAAAGTCGCAATTGAAATAATTACAGTATTTTCCGACGGGTATAAAGCATTGTTAAACAAAAATAAAGCCCTTGATGCGGCGATAAACGAACTTGAAGCGTTTTATGAACGCGTGACGGCATTGGGCGTCGATGCGGTTGTGGACCTGTCGATTGTGCGCGGGCATGGGTACTATACGGGCATAGTTTTCGAATTCTATTTCAAGGGCAAGGACGGCGTAGTAACGCACCTTGGCGGCGGCGGCCGGTATGAAAACCTTGTCGGGAAGTTCTCGAAAACCAAAATAATCGGCGTTGGCGCGGCTTTTGGGCCTTCGCGGATACTTGTGCCGCTTTTGGAAGACAACAAAATCGACCTTTTGCCGTTTGAATCGAATATCGATGCTGCCGTGCTTGTAATGGGGCAGGCGCAGACAGCGTACGCCATGTCCGCATTGAACGCGCTGCGCGATGCGAATATTGTCGCCGTGCCGTACCTTGACACCGATAAAAAATTCAAAAACCAAATGGAATTCGCCGATAAAATAAAAAGCAGATTCAGTATAATAATTGGTGAAGATGAAGTAAAAGAGCAGGCTGTCACAATCAAGAATATGACAAGCGGCGAACAGTCGAAAATGACCGTAAAAGAAGCGATAAAGGCAATACAAAGCAATGTTTGATAAGAAATTAAAGGAAATTTTGGACCGCGCGGCGGAAGTCGAAGCCCAGATGAATTCCGGGGCGATTTCCGGCGCGGAATTAACCCGCCTGTCCAAAGAGTATTCGCGGCTTAATGAAATTATCCCCATCATTAACGAATATTTCGCCGCGCAGAACGGAATCCGCGATGCCTCTGATGCTTTGCGCGATGCGGAATTGAAAGACATGGCGTCAGAACAATTGACTGAATTCAAAAAACTGTTGCCCGAAGTTGAACAAAAACTGCAACTGGCATTATTGCCGCGGGACGAAGCCGATGACAACAGCGTCATAATGGAAATCCGCGCCGGCGTGGGCGGCGAAGAGTCCGCTTTGTTCGCTTTCGACCTTTTTAATCAGTATAAATCCTTTGCCTTGCGCCGCGGATGGAAAATCGAAATCATTGAAGAAAACGCGACAAGCCTTCGCGGGCTTAAAGAAATTATTTTCCGCGTGGACGGGCAGGGCGCGTTCGCCCGCCTTAAATACGAACCCGGCATCCACCGGGTCCAACGCGTCCCGGAAACCGAGGCTTCTGGCCGGATTCACACGTCCGCCGCATCGGTCGCCGTCATGCCCGAAGCCGAAGACATCGACATCGTAATCGACGACAAGGATTTGCGGGTTGATACTTTCCGCGCCCAGGGAGCAGGCGGCCAGCATGTGAATAAAACCGATTCCGCCGTGCGCATCACTCATATCCCCACAGGCCAGGTTGTATCATGCCAGTCCGAGCGCTCTCAAATCCAAAATCGGGAAAATTGCATGAAAATGCTTCGCGCAAAACTCTATGAAAAGCAAAGGCTTGCGCAACAATCTTCGCGCGACAGTTCAAGACGGTCCATGGTGGGGTCGGGCGACCGTTCCGAAAAGATTCGCACGTATAATTTCCCGGAACAGCGTGTGACGGACCATCGCATAAAGCTTACTTTGCATAAATTGGACGATATTCTTGTCGGCGGGCACGCGTTGGATGAAATCATAGACGCGCTTAACGCGGCGGACCAATTGGAGCAATTGGCGAATATGAGTTAAGGATTGTCCGATTTTGCGGACACGGGACTCGCACTGTTCAGCGCTTCGATTAAATTCATGACCGTTTCGCGGGTCTTGTCATCGGGCAGAGACCAAAACCGGTTTATAAGCCGCAAAGTGTCATTACGGGCAAGGGGGTCGCCGTCGGTCGGTTCGGCCACGCGCTGTTTAAGCCGGTTCATATCAATATTTGGGGTCTTTTGGAACATGAACTTGTCAACGGGCTGCATGGGCAGGCCGGTGTAAAAGAACGCCGCCGGCGAATCAAGCGCGATGCCAATCTGGAACAGGCGCGACGCGGATATGCGGTTGGCCGCTTTTTCGTATTTCTGCATTTGTTGGAATGTGATGCCGCATTTTTCGGCAAGCGCTTTTTGGGTCATGCCAAGCATTTGGCGGCGCAGGACGATGCGGCGGCCGATATGTTCATCGATGGCGCTTGTTGCAACTTCTTTGTGTTTTTTCATGTGCTCCTCCCATCTGGGGTGCAGTATATGAACCCCGGGCGAAAATTACAAGTTAAAAAATAAACACAGGCGGAAATCCGGGGAAATATACGATTTCCATCAAACCACAAAGGCGCATAATATATATTATGTGTACTAAATTGCACCCCCGAGGCGTACGGAGGGGGCCAGAGCCCCGACGATGGATTTCGGGGGCTTAATTAGTTTGAACGTCGCATAATATACTTCACAACAGACTTTGGGATTTTTTGGCGCGGTAAAAATAAAAAACTTTTATTTAAGCCATTTCTTTTTTGCGGTTTCGAATTCTTTTTGTGTAATCGCGCCGCTTTTCTTTAATTTGTGCAGTTCGGCAATCCTGGCCATATTGTTGCTTGTGTTGCCTGTATCGCCCTGACCTGTATTTTCCACAAGATTGCCCTGCCAGACCAATGATAGCACAAGCGCTATGACCCAAGTTATGCCAAAAAACAGCCCAAACCACGACAAAACTGCGATTGTGGTCAGGTTGCTGTCCGTAATGCCACGATTTTTGGCGATAATAATGGGAATCCGGATTATAACAATCCACAGCGCAATCAGCGCAAGAATAATCAAAAGTTCGAAAAGACCAAAACGCATGTCATGCCCTTGCCTTTAAGAAATGGCTTTTATCCGGCGGATGCGGCGTTCAATTGCTTCGAACGGAGATTCAAGAAATGCGGTCGCGGTCATCATCGCGACCTCCATATCTATGTCTTCGGATGCAAATGAAAGGACGTTTATATCGTCATGAAACCGGTCGTGGCGCGCTTGGTCCGGATTGTCGCAACGGGTGCACCGTATATGCCGAAACCGGTTGGCGGCGATTTGCGCCCCGCCCCCGAATCCGCATATTACAATGCCGCGCGAAGCGGCATCGTTAAGCATTCCATCCGTTACGCGCTGTGTTACTTCTGGGAAATCGACCATTGTCGTCGGGTCGTCCGTGCCCATATTGACAACTTGATAACCCACGGTTGAAAGCATTTCGATAAGGTATAGTTTAAGCCCTATTCCGCGGTGGTCCGCGCTTATATAGATTTTAGAGATTGATTTGTTCATTGCTCAACTCCGTTCGCATGCCGCCATCTGCACTCTTACCTGTTCCCATTCTTCCGGCATACAAGTTTGCATTCAAGACCGTTGTTATTATTGATGTTGAGCGTTATGTACGACAGTGTGCCGCTCATATCCGCGTCGGCGAAAACATTCGCGACATCAACTGTCGCCGGACCGTCCATAGTGCCGTGAAGGAACAAAGTCTTTGCATTAACGCGGCCAAGTATCCGCCCGCCGCGCGCGATTATCACGGTGTCGCCGGTGACGGTTCCCTGTACCAATCCGTGGACCTGTACAATGCCGTCGGTCTTTATATCGCCGACGAAACGCGTGCCCGCGCCAACGACTGTCGGGCTTATTTTTTCTGCAGAATTGGTAAATGCGAACATGATTGTTTCCTTATCGTTGCGGGGTTGCGGGTGCGGTGGTTGCGGCCGGCATCGGTGGCACGCCCATTACAAAGTTATACGGGTTGAACGGTCGGCCGTTGAATCTTATTTCGTAATGAAGGTGCGGCGCCGTCGACCGGCCGGTATTCCCGGCAAGTCCCACGACCTGACGCGCTTTGACGTTTTCGCCCCGCTCTACACTGATGCGCGAAAGGTGTGCGTAAAGCGTGGTGAACCCAAGTCCGTGGTCAAGTTCCACAGTCTTGCCGTATCCGGTCCTTTCGCCGGTGAATACGACCCGGCCGGGCGACACTGCAAGCAGAGGCGTTCCGATTGCGCCCGCGAAATCTATACCGCGGTGCATCGCCGGTTCGCCGTCAATCGGATGAGTGCGACTTCCGTACGGGCTTGTAATCCGGGCGTTCTGCACCGGCGCGCCGATGGGAAGTATTGCGCGCGCGCGGGCCAATCCCTGCCAAAGGTCGATTTTTTCCGCCAATTCGCGATATTTCGGGTCGGCTTTGGCATCGAATACCAATGGATTTATCGCGGCGCCTACGACGGAATCGCTGAACCTTAACGCCCGCGTGGCAAGCGCCTGTTCCGATAATCCAAGCGATGTGAGCGACGAACTTATCCTTCGCATATTTTGTCTTAAATCGTTTGTGTTCGTTGTCGCAAGGTTTGTCACGCGTTCAACAATCTGGTTGTTCGCATCCGCGATGATAAGCATGGTTTCTTCCAGAGTGCGGTTGGCGGCGCGCAGTTGCCGGTTTTCTTCACGGGTTAATTCGTATTCAATCGCCAAATCGGAATGTTTCGTGAATTCAGGAAGATAGTTGTCATTCGTAAACATGTTGTTAAGGCGCGTCGCAAGCATTTCGATTTGCGACCATGTATTTACGCGGCGGCGAAGCAGGCCTTCTTGGTCGTTTTTGGAAAGGTTCGCGTTGTTTATCATCTGGTCGTCGATAGAGTTCATTTCGCGATGCAATTCGGAATACCGCGAAAAGAATACTTTCAAATCGGACATGTGTTGGGCGTGCTGTGCGCGCGCTTCGGCCAATTGGCGCGTGCGTCGGTCAAGCATCGGGCGGTGATATACAAAGACATAAGTCGACCAAGCGGCCCATGTTACAAGGGCGATTTTCGCACAAAGTTTGAAAAATCGGTAAAATGTGGAGATGTGATAATAGTCAAGATTGCCGCCGGACGATATGGCGGTGACATCCTGGTCCGGCAAAAGCCGGCGCACAAGCCGCCAGAATCCGCGGAAAGGCGCCCACAAAAGGGACGCAAGAGACGAGTAATAACGCGTTATGAAGTGTAACATGCCCGCGCATTTTAGAGGATAGAAAGGCGGGTGTCAACTGGTAATGAGCAATGAAAAATGAATGATGAAAAGTGGCGGCGCCGGCCGTTAATTAATTTTCTTTTTTATGGCGCTCATCACTTTTGACAACGTGCGGTTAAGGTTTTCGTCCGCTGTTTCCACGGTGATGTTTGCCTCGCCATATATTTTGTATCTTTCGTTGATTAAAGCCGAAAGGATTTTCTTGCTGTCCGAATTCAGCAATTGCGGCCGCGTGTCGCGGAAATTCGTGCGCTTTACAAGAAGGTCAAGGTCGGCTTTCAACCATACGGAAAGCGCTTTGTTAAGCACAAGTTTGCGAACGGCGGGTGTGATAAATGCGCCCTCTCCCGTCGAGATTACTTTCAAATAAGGCGGCGATGTAAGAAGACGTTCAAGCACGCGTTCTTCAACGCGGCGGAATTCCGTTTCGCCATAAAGCGAGAAAATATCGACGACGCTGCATCCGGCGGCGGCTTCGATTTCTTTGTCCGAATCGACGAACGGGATGTCAAGTTTCCGCGCAAGCATGCGGCCGATAGAAGTCTTTCCCGCGCCCATAAGCCCCACCATAACGATGGGCCGGTCAAGGTTAAAATTTAATTTTTCGTTCACGGAATACTTTATAATTGGCGGTTAATGGGTGATGATTGGTATATTATTAACCATCAACCGCAAACTATCAACTTTTATTTTTATCAGTTCAGGGATTCGCGAACGCATTGAACAGCGCGGAACGAAAGATGGGAACCTCCACGGTATGGCCGGCGCAGTCCTGGGTACAGTTGACCGCGCAATAGGCGGCTGTCGTGGTGGTCCAAACGAATAGCCAGCCACCGTTCGCGCCATCGCTGCGCCGTTTCAGGCGACACCAGCAACGAAGCCCGTTGACAGCATAAACAGGATTGCCTGGTTGCGCGTACGTGCCTGTGTTATTGCTGCACATCGTTTGCAGATGATAATCCGGCCATACGCCAATGCGGGTCAGGCCATCCCAGCTGGCGTTGAAAATAACCACAGCTCCGTTATATCTCGGATTGGCGTTCTGGAATGGCTGATACCAAGTCCAAACTTGCGGGTGGTCGTCCCAAATTGTGCTGAAAGTATGGCTTGTCCCTGCAATCAAGCTGTAAATATCACCCGATGGCATTCGCAAAGTCAGCCTGCCCGTCGCCGTGCCCGCGGTCAAGAATCCGTACCATATCGTGCCGTCAACCAGCACATGCAGCGCCGGGGAAGATTTTTTGTCTGCGGTCAGATGCACGACCATACCATTGCCCAGGCGCAGACTCTTGGCCTGGGCATGCGCCGAAAGCATGCCCGACAGCACCAGCGACAAGATGATAAATAAAAATTTCATAATTCTTTCCCCGGAACGACAAAAAACCGCCAAGGAATTGACGGTCGGGTACTTTCAAAATCATCATGTGAAGACTCCGCGGGTTTCGGCGAACCTGTTTTATAACCACGGATACCCGACCATTGGGCCAGGCAATAACGGTGCAAAAACACCACTTATGCAAGGATAACGGCACTCTCGCACCGCACACATGATGGGCTTTGAAAACCCGAACCCAAATCCCTTTGAGTTCGCAGGCATTATAATATGTCTTGGATTGGAAAAGCAAATAAAAAATGGGTGACCCGATGTCCTATGCTGGGCTGCTGGTTTCCCTCTGACCCGCTGGCATCGACTGTCGTCCACCCGGCGGGAAATATAGTTGATTTTTTTCAGGAAGTCAATAGTGAAATGAAATCCTTCTGCTTGCACTATTTTGCAAACTGTTGTATACTGTGATCGAATCCACAAGGGATTGTGGCTTCGGGGTTTCTAAGGCCCATCGTATGCGGCGCGAAAGTGCCGTTATCTGAATTTTGCTATAATGGCACTTCG